>CAZWRI010000130.1:0-2594 GCA_964636115.1 uncultured Candidatus Saccharibacteria bacterium
GACGGCTTTGCTCGCATCAGCGCCAACGACGGTGACGCCGGCGATCTGCTCTACGTCCGCTGCGCGGACGCCGACTGTAATTCTGGTGGCGCCTGGACGCCCGTGGAGTATGGTTCCGACGACATGGGGCTATATAGTTCAATCACTCTTGGTTCTGACGGTTTTGCCCGGATGGTCTACAACCAAAGCAACGATAGCTACAACCTTAAACTCGCCCGCTGCTTAGACGCTGACTGCACCAGCAACATCCATTCGTTGGCGACCGTGACCTACCAGGTGGGCGCCAGCTCGGCAGTGGCAACCGGCAACGACGGCTTTGCCCGCATCGCCTATTGGGCGGGCACCAATCCCAATAACACTTCGGAGGGCGTGGATTACGCCCGCTGCCTTAACGATGATTGTAGTAGCCGTAGTATCAGTCTGATCGACCGCACGGCCAGGCCGGAGACCGTGTCGATATTCATTGGCAACGACGGTTTTGCCCGGATAGTTTATGACGATGACCAAGGCAACCTAAGATATGCCAGATGTACCGACGACGACTGTAACGATCCCGTAACTACCACGATCTACGCCACGGACGGCGACAACGAGGCCTACGCGCCGGCGGCGGTCAAGGGTGCCGACGGTTTTGCCCGGATCGTCTTTGTCCACTCCCAGAACAGCGGGGATACCACCGATCTGCGTTACATGGTGTGTAACGACAATAACTGCAGTGCGCCGAGCTCCAGTGTGGTTTACGACGGCAGCGCCGGCGGCGCTGCCAACTTCCCCTCAATCGTCCTTGGCGCCGATAATTTTGCCCGCTTGGGGTTTGAATAT
The DNA here is from genome assembly GCA_964636115.1 of uncultured Candidatus Saccharibacteria bacterium. Classification (GTDB taxonomy): domain Bacteria; phylum Patescibacteriota; class Saccharimonadia; order Saccharimonadales; family UBA10212; genus CAYUUT01. Next base: position 823 of record CAZWRI010000130.1, read on the forward strand.
TACGACAACCTGACCAACCACTACGATAACGTCTTTGTGCGCTGTAACGATGACGACTGTACGTCGCCGATACTGACCCAACTGGGAGACAGCGTTGATTCCAGCCGCACGGACCCCATTGTCATGGGTGCCGACGGCTTTGCCCGCGTGGTGTATAACGATCAGGGAACGGGCATGGCCTTCGTGCGCTGTAACGATGACGACTGTAGCAGCCCAACCACCACCGAAGCCGTCGGTACTTTTGGCTATCCCTTTGCCATGTCCTTGGGCGCCGATAACTTCGCGCGGATCCTTTACGAAAACGGTTCCGGCAACCTGGCGTTCGCCGATTGTACCGACGATGATTGCACCACGCCTAATTTGACCGCCGTGGCCGGCCAGACGGAGGGTGGAGCGCTGACGCTGGGAAGTGATGGTTACGGGCGGATACTCTACTACAACTATAACGGCAACGGCTACATCGATTTCATCCAGTGTCAGGACGACGACTGCGTCACGGCGGCCAGCAGTAACCTGGATTCGGCGTCCGCTAACGTAGGTATTTCCAGTTCTATTAAAACCGGCCCGGATGGCTTTTCCAGGGTAGCTTATAGCCAACTAAATCGAGCGACCGGCCTCTACGAACTTGAGTACCTGATCTGTCCCGACGCCGCCTGTAAGGATCCGGGACGAGCGGTTACGGTCGATACCCGGGCGGGCGTATTCGACGTGGCGCTGGCACTGGATAGCAGCGGTTTTGCGGACATAGCTTACGACGATGGGGCGGGGGAGCTGTATTACGCGCGTTGTACCAATAACGCCTGTTCCAGCCCGGCAATCACCAATCTGGACGGTTCGGCTAACGGCCGGTACGCGTTCAGTGATTCGATTACTATTGGCGATGACGGATTCGCCCGTCTTGCCTATGGTGACGACAACAGCGGTGACCTGGTATATGCCCGCTGCAATGACGCCGACTGTACCAGCCCGGTCGTAACTTCCATGGCTACCAGTAGCGAACCTCAGGCTACGTCCATCGCCGTGGCCGATGACGGCTATGCGCGCATAGCCTACGGCGACGGGGGCGGTGCATTACAGTACGTGCGCTGTAACGACGCTGACTGTAGCTCGCCAACGCTCAACACCATTGACCCCAGCCGTAGTAATGACGCCGTCAGTCTGGCACTGGGCTCCGATGGCTTTGCCAGGGTGGCCTATTCTGACTCCAGTGGTAACCTACTTTACGCCCGCTGCGTCGACGCCGATTGCAGCTTGGCGCCGAGCATTAAGGCGGTTTCCGGTACGGCAAATGGCATAACCGCTTTTGATTCCTCCATGGTCCTGGGCGCCGACGGCTTTGCCCGTATCTCCTATGCCGACGACAACAGCGGTTCGATCTATTACGCCCGCTGTACCGACGCCACCTGTAGTAGCCCGATAGTGTCTGCCGCTGGCTCCGGGACTGGCGGTTATGGCTCGCAAAGTTCAATAGCGATCGGTGGCGACGGCTTTGCCCGCATCAGCTATTTGGACTATCTCAATGGTCGGCTCAGTTACATCCAGTGTCTTGATAATGACTGCGCGCCACTAACTACCGTGATCGCCAGCGCCAATCCTGCCCCGGCGGCCGGACAGACCGCCGAAGTCATCGGCCAGGATGGCTTTGCCCGGGCGGCTTTTGACAACGATGATTCCGGTAACATAACCTACGAACGCTGCACCGACGCCGATTGTACCGCGCCGATAATGAACACCATCTATCAAGGTGGTGGTAGCGGCGTCGCCATGGCTTT
>CAZWRI010000131.1:0-4331 GCA_964636115.1 uncultured Candidatus Saccharibacteria bacterium
ACGTCGCTGATGCGGCCCAGAGTGTCCAGGCTCAGGTTCTGTTTGCCGTGCTCGATACGGTTGATGGCACTTTGGCTGGTACCTAGCTTTTGGGCGAAAGCCGCCTGGGTAAGACCGCGGTCTTGGCGGATTTGATAAATCAAACGACCAATTTTCTGGTTTGTTTCTTGCATCTAACCTGTAAATCATATCATTCCTGATATAAAGCGTCCAGGACTAAATTACAGCACTGGTTTTTGTAGAGCGCTGGTACAATTAAGGAATGATTTAGCTTCTTCCTTTACCGTCTTAAGAAATTAAACAAAGGAGAAGTATTGCTATGAAAGACGACCAGGTCGCCACATTAATCGCCGCCGAAGAGCAGCGGCAACGGGAGGGCTTAGAACTGATACCCTCCGAGAATTACGTTAGCCGTGACGTGTTGGAATCGTTGGGTAGCGTGTTTACTAATAAATATTCGGAGGGCTACCCGCATCAGCGCTATTACGGTGGACAGGATTTTACCGATCCCCTAGAGGAGCTGGCGATTGGCCGTGCCAAAAAGCTTTTTGGCGCGGCCCACGCCAACGTCCAGCCGCATTCCGGAGCGCCAGCCAACATAGCGGTTTATCTGGCCTGGCTGGAACCCGGTGATACCGTACTGGGCATGAAGTTAGACCATGGCGGCCACCTGACGCACGGTCATCCGGTCACGGCCATGGCCAAATTGTACAACTTCGTACGCTACGGCATGAAAGATACGGAAACCGGCGAAATCGATTACGACGAGATGCGCCGCGTGGCCCTAAAAGAAAAGCCCAAGATTATCTTGGCCGGCTTTTCGGGATACCCCCGCAACCTGGACTACGCTAAATTCGCCGCGATCGGCGATGAAGTCGGAGCCATGCTGATGGCCGACATGGCCCATATCGCCGGCCTGATAGCTGGCAAGGTCCTGCCCAACCCCTTTGATTTTGGCTTCCACGTCATCACCACCACCACGCATAAGACTTTGCGTGGACCGCGTGGCGGCATGATTCTGACCAAGGGCAGCGTTGGCAACCCGCTCAAACAACCGGAAAAAACACTCGATAACTTACCGACGCTGATCGACCGCCAGATTTTTCCTGGTTTCCAGGGCGGACCACACATGAACAACACCGCCGCCAAAGCCGTGGCGCTAGGCGAGGCCATGAAACCGGAGTTCCGTACCTATGCCCGTCAGACCCTCAAAAATGCCAAGGTTTTAGCCGAAGAAATGATGAAGTTGGGGTTCAAGCTGGTAACCAACGGCACCGATAACCACCTGATCATGGCCGACGTCCAGACCAGTTTTGGTGTTAACGGTCGTGAAGTCCAGGACACGCTCGACAAGATAGGTCTGTCCGCCAACTGCAATTCCATACCGGACGATCCGTTGCCGCCGTTCCGGCCCAGCGGCTTACGGTTGGGCACGCCGGCTCTGACTACCCGTGGTCTAAAAGAAAAGGACATGGCCCAAGTGGCCGAATGGCTACAAAAGGCCATCAAAGGTCGTGACGACGACAAATTGCTCAAGCAACTTAAAGAAGAGGTTCGGGAATTCGCCCTTAAGTTCCCTCTTCCCAGCGACCAGAAATGACCGACCGACGTCAAGCCACCGAAGCCGTTTTCGTAGCCGTCCTCAACGACGATAAGGTACTACTACAACGGCGCCAAAATACGGGCTGGATGGACGGTTGGTACGATCTGCCCAGCGGCCACGTGGAAGACGGTGAATCCATTCCCCGGGCCGCCGTACGCGAAGTCGTCGAGGAAACGGGCTTAGAAGTCCTAGAAAGCGATTTGGGGCTGTTTCACGTTGCCCAGAGTGAAGAAGGCGTAGGGGCTTACGTCTACTTTATGTTCAGGACAAAGTCATGGCGGGGCGAGCCTAGGATCGGAGATCTAGATAAGGTCTCCGAAGTCAGGTTCTGCCCTTTGGATTCCTTGCCGGAAAAAACCGCGCCGTACGTCAGACGAGCCCTGGCGGACATCGCGACCAAAGAAGTGACCTTTGCCCATTTTAACGTTGACGGCCACGAAGTAAAAAATACTTGACAAGTCAAGTATTTTTAGAACTCACCCAGGAAACGGACTTCGGGCTCCAGAGTAACGCCCAGTTTTTCTTTGACGGTCCTTATGATTTCCTGAACCACGTCGTAGATCTCCTGGGCGGTCGCGCCACGCGTGTTTTCGACTTTTAGGATATGGTCGGGGTCCAGGCGGACTTTGCCCCAGGATTGGCCGCGGGCAAAGCCCGCGGCCAACAGCACGTGAGCCGCCGACACCCTGGTCCTATCCTGGCCGTGGATCAAGTTTTGCTTGAGAATCTGTTCCTTGGACTTATCGGGCGTTTCTTCGTGGGCAATGATGGCGTCCACCTGGGCAGCGTCTACCAACGGGTTCTTAAAAAACGAGCCCGCCGTCCACGTCCGTTGCGCCACCGGGTCGTACAGGGCGTCTGCCCGCCGCCGGGTTTCCAGGATGATCTTACGCCGGTTAGCAAGCGTGTCAGGTGGCATAGTCATCTCCCGGGCAACTTTTAGCGCGGAGTCGTATTCCAGTTCGGTATTTTTTTGGGGGCCAAGCTCAAAGGTAGCGTCAAGAAGCACCATAGAGCCGTTTTCCGGCCGTTGCAGTGCGCTGGTCCGGTAATCAAAATTAAATCGCCCTTTCCCCCAGACTTCCGTCTGGCCATTGCGGCTATCAAGTAGCGTGGCCTCCACGAACCTGTCGGACAGCTTGTGACCGTAGGCCGCGATGTTACCAGCCACGGCCGCGCCCACGCCGCCAGGGATAGAGCTGGTAAATTCCAACCCCCACAGATTGTCGTTGATCAGTGAAAGGACTAAGTCGTCCCAGTTCGTGCCGCTATCGGCCTTGACCGTGGTCTCACTAAGCTTGGCGATCCGACCATGGCGGTTGATAATCACCGTACCGGGAAGTCCTTTGTCCGATATCAGACAGTTCGTGCCGTAACCCAGCACCCAGATTCGGCCCGGTTTTTTTTGCTCGTTGATCACCTGGGTTAAATTATCGTCCGCGGACAATTCAATCAGTCGCTCGGCCGGACCGCCGACGTGCAGTGAGGTATAGTCCCTAAGCTCAACTTTTTCCTGGATATGCACATCACTAATTGTAGCCGGTTTCACGCTGTTTGTTACAATAGTTGTATATGGATGAACCGCAGTTACGGCCTTTCCGGCCTCTGGGTAAACGGTTAAAGGCCCTGCGCGACCGCGCCAATGAAACATTGGCCGAAGCCTCGGGCGCGGTTGAAATAGACGTCAAGCTACTGGCCAGTTACGAACTGGGCCACGCCCGTCCAAGCGAAGATATACTGCTATTACTCATAAGTCACTTTAGCGCCAAAGACGAAGAAGCCGTACAGATGTGGGAAATGGCCGGCTACGGCATGCGCCAACTGGCCTCCTCAACACCGGATAACGGTGAGCAACCGGTTATGTTCACCGACGTCGTAGACGTTATCGTCAATAACTACGGCGTGGTGATGCACTTTATGCAAAGCAGCGGTCTGGATAGTCAACCGGCAACCGTTTCCAAGGTAGGAATGAGCCGCGAGCATGCCAAAAGCGTCCTGCAGATCCTGCAGACCACGCTCGCCCAAACCGAAAAAAACATCCCGCGGTTGCCGCGCAAAATCATTTCGCCGGATAATTTGTCTCCTGACGACCTCCAAGATAACTGATACAATCTAGCTTACTTATGACAAGCGCGTGTAGCTCAGCTGGATAGAGCGTTGGTTTCCGGTACCAAAGGTCGGGGGTTCGAATCCCTTCACGCGTACCACTGTTGATTTTTTGACGCTTAGGCGTATAGATATAAGCAGGAGGATCAAAAATGACAATTCTAAGCTTTAGCGATCTAAATTATTGGGCAATAATCGTAGCCGCCGTAATCTTCATGGTTATCGGATCGTGGTGGTACTCACCAGCAGGTTTTGGCAAGGCCTGGGCCAAAGCGCTTGGTAAAAAAGTCGGTGACATGGGTGACGCCAACACCGGCTACGGCGTGACGACGGTTGGCGCACTGGTTCAGTCGTTCGTGTTGGCCAACCTAGTCAGGGACATGGGCTTGACCACGGCCGGCGAAGGCTTCGTGCTAGGGTTCATGGTCTGGCTGGGGTTCATGGCCTTCGTTTTTGCCGGCGACACTATTTTTAGCGGCCGCCACATGAACGTCTGGCAGATCAACGCCGGCTACTATTTGGTAGTACTGATCGTTAACGGCATCCTGTTGTCTACTTGGACCTAAAAACTCCTATAATCTGTTAGAATGAGGCCTGAGCTCCGTTAGCTCAGCGGATTAGA
>CAZWRI010000132.1:0-4628 GCA_964636115.1 uncultured Candidatus Saccharibacteria bacterium
TACGAGCCGGTCCTCGATCAAGTTAAGCTGACGATAGATCTGCAGCGTTTCGTCATTAAAAAGCCGGGGAGCCCCGGCATATGACGCGACCGCGGCGTCATACCGTTCACGCTCCACTTGGCGTTGCCAAAGCTCTTCATCGGAATAATTAATAGCTTCACCGTTAAGTCGCTTCATTTAAGCAATTTATACAATGAATTGCTTACAAAGTCTATAGAGCAGCCGTCTTAGCGACCAATTGATTGAGGCGAAGGGTACCGCCTTTTTCGGGATGGAACTGGGTAGCCAGGATCGGGCGGACGGAGTGTTTGATTATTTCCATGCCGGTGGCGGATTCGGCTAAGACCTCAAAGCCTTTAGGTGCCGTCGGAACACACCAATCATGGGCCTCAAACTGTTTTAAGCGACTTTTGCCAAGCGTCTGTTTACCTAGTTCGGTGGTTGCGAATTCCGTAAAGCCGTCCAAGCCTTGGGACAGCTTTTCTACTCGGGCGCCAAATGCCCGGGCAATGACTTCAAAACCCATGCAGATGCCGATTATCGGCTTTTGGCAACCGCGGATGAATTTCATCTGATCGGCGTACCAGAGCTTGCCGGGTTGGTGCTCGTCGTGGATCTCCAGGCCTTCGCCGCCGCCGCCGGAAAGTATTATCAGGTCCTTATCGTCACAACCAAAGTCCAGCCCCGGACGATAGTTTCTTATTTCTACCTGGTGGCCGGCCAGAGCCGCCGTCAGGTCTGGCAAATGTTTGGTATTGTTGTTTATGACTAATATTTTCATCTTAACCTTGGGCTTTGTGGACGCGCGTAAAAACCAACCACACCACCGCCGCCAAAACGGCCACCAGTAGGATCATTAGAGGTATGAACCCCCTTTGGTTTTTATTTTTCATACCTGGCTTAATTATGCTACTGCTTAGAAAATTTGGAAAGGGGTTAGCTGAACAAACCCTTTTTGCCTTCGGTCTTACGGAGCTGCTCAAGCAGCTGTTTTTGTTTAGTGCTCAGTTTGGTTGGCGTGTCCACCATGATGGTGACGATGTGCGCGCCGCGGACGCCGCCGCGGCTAAGGTGCGGCACTCCGTGGCCGGAGAGTTTGAAGTCGGTGCCGCTTTGGGTACCGATAGGGACTTTCATGGTTACCGGACCGTCCACGGTCTGGACCTCTATTTCGGTACCCAAAGCGGCGTCAATCATGCTGACGTGTTCGTTGGATAATATCAGGTCTCCCTCGCGGGTGAACTTTTTGTGCGGCTTGACCTTGACTAGGACGTACAGATCACCCTTGGGGCCGTTGGCCGTGGCTTCGCCATGCTCGCGTAGACGGATAGTGGCACCGTCGTCAATGCCCGGCGGCACCTTAAGACGGATCTGCTGATTCTTGCGCTGGGTACCTTTACCGTGGCAGACGGTGCAGACCTTTTCGGGGATTTTGCCGCTGCCGTGACACTTGGGACAGGTCATGGCCTGTTGGATGTTGCCAAAGATGGTGCGTGTCACGCGGCTGATTTGGCCGGAGCCTTTGCATTCGTCGCAGGTCTGCAGCTGATGGCCTGGCTCAACGGTGGTACCGTTACAGTGTTCACAGGTGTCTTCCAGGGTTAGACGCAAGTCGACTTCGGTTCCAAAAACGGCTTGTTCAAAGCTGATCTCGATTTCGGTTTCGACGTCGCGGCCGCGATTTTGGCGGCGGCCGCCCGGGCGGCCGCCGCCCCCAAAGCAGCAACCAAAAATATAGCCCAGACCCCGATCGCCAAAGTCAAAGTTGACGTTCTGACCCTGGCCAAAACCGGCGAACGGATTGCCGCCGTCACTCGCGGCACTGGACCCCACGCCAGCATGGCCAAACTGGTCGTAACGCTTACGCTTGGCGTCGTCCTTTAGGACTTCGTAGGCCTCGTTGACCTCTTTGAACTTTTCCTCGCTACCGCCACGGTCCGGATGGTGTTCTACCGCCAGCCGTCTAAAGGCTTTTTTGATTTCGTCGGCGCTGGCATTTTTGCCAACACCTAAGATTTCGTAATAATCCTGCTTAGGCATCTTCTTCGTGCTCCTCTGCCTCACTGTCAGGGTTCAATAGGGGTTCTACCCCGTCCGCGCTCACTCTAAAGGCTTTGCCGCCGCTGGCAAGGACTAGGGCATGCCGTGCAACCAGTCTGCGCCTTTGATCTTGGGGCATTTGTTCAAAGCCTTCCATTGTCTGGACGAACCCCTCTGCGGCTCTGACGTGATCTTCAGTCACCATATTGGGATAAGGCGAGCGGAAACCATACACCGTACCGTCACTACCCGTTACCTCACTCTCGGAAGACACTCGATACACTGGGAAAACCGCCTTACGGCCATCCTGTCGCATCATAAACAAGTAACCTACACCCCAATCAAACCTCTCCGCCTGCTCTTGTGCTTTTTGCTCACCTGACTGACGATCATCTGATATATCTTCGCCAATCGATATCACTCCTGGTTCCATAAGCGTAAGTAGGAAGATTTCCGGAGTGGTGAATTCGTCCGGATTAAAATAGGGTGGGTACTGAGGCTCTGATACGAATTCCGCGTCAGACATTATCATCCTCTTTCCTATCTACCACTTTGCCTTTTATGAACTTGCGATCTTTGGCCACGTAATTCTCTTCGGCGTACTTAATACCCAGCTTAACACCCGCGGCCATGGCCACGATTGGCAGCAGCACGTAGCGCAGGAAGTTAGCCGGTTTCAATCACGTCCTCCAAGCCGGCTTTCTGGCTAAGTTCTTGGACGATAAGCGGCGCCACTTGGCTTGGGTCAATATCAGTTCTACCGGTGGTAATCACGGCCATGCGCGCCGCGTAGAGGGCGATGTCCTGCACCGTTCTATCCCGGTCGTGGCCCAAAGACATCAGCGTCTCGTAGGACTTTAGGCCTTCGTCGCGCGCGAACTCCTCTACCGCCCGTTCCGGTGTATCGAACAAGTCTCCAGGGTTGCGTGGCCTGCTCATTCTTATTCCTTATCGTCTACGACTTCGCCTTCGACGGGTTCGTCCTTATCTTTCTTGCCAGACTTCTTTTTGTCGGATTTGGCGGAGTCATCGGTGGATGCTTCTTCTGCTGGCTTCTCTTCTTGGGCGGCCTGGTACATCTTGGCGCCGATCGGCATGATGGCCTCGTTCAGATCCTTGCCGGCCTTTTCCAACTCGTCTTTGTCGGTCGCTTCCAGGTGGGTTTTGGCTTCAGCGACGGCGTCATCAATGGTTTTGACGTCCTCTTCGGACAGCTTGTCTTTGTAGTCGGTCTTCATCTTTTCGGCCTGGTAAACGGCGTTTTCCAAGGTATTTTTGGCTTCGATGGCCTCACGCTTTTTCTTGTCTTCGTCGGCGTGGGCTTCAGCCTCTTTGGCGGCCTTTTCCACTTCTTCTTTGTCCAGGTTGCCGCTGCCCTGGATAGTGATGGACTGTTCTTTGCCGGTGCCTTTGTCCTTGGCGGTGACGTTCAAGATGCCGTTGGCATCGATGTTAAAGGTGACTTCGATCTGCGGCACGCCGCGTGGCGCCGGTGGAATGCCGTCCAATACGAAACGGCCAAGAGACTTGTTGTCGGCGGCCATTTCGCGCTCGCCCTGTAAAACGTGGATTTCCACACTGTTTTGGTTATCCGCGGCGGTTGAGAAAGTTTCGTTCTTACTGGTGGGGATGGTAGTGTTACGTTCGATCAGTTTAGTGGTCACCCCGCCTAGGGTTTCAATGCCCAGGGATAGCGGCGTGACGTCTAGTAGCAGTACGTCTTTGACGTCGCCCTGTAGCACGCCGGCCTGGATGGCGGCACCCACGGCTACGACTTCATCAGGATTAACACCTTGCAGCGGGTCTTTGCCAAAGATTTGCTTAACTTTTTCCACCACGGCCGGCATGCGAGTCATGCCGCCTACCAGGACGATCTCGTTGATGTCTTTGGCGGTCAGTTTGGCGTCCTTGATGGCCTTTTCACAAGGGCCGGCAGTTTGGTCGATCAAGTCCTGGACCAGCTCGATTAATTTGGCGCGAGTCAGTTTATATTCAAAATGCTTGGGGCCTTCGGCGTCGGCTGTTAAGAACGGCAGGTTAATGTCCGCGACCTCTGTTGTTGACAGCTCTTTCTTGGCTTTTTCGGCCTCTTCCTTTAGGCGCTGCATGGCGGCTTTGTCATCTTTGATGTCGATACCGGACTCTTTTTTGAACTGCTTCACAAAATGGTTGACGATGCGCATGTCGAAGTCTTCGCCACCCAAGTGGGTGTCGCCGTTGGTGCTCAAAACTTCAAAAACGCCGTCGCCCAGTTGCAGGATGGAAACGTCGAAGGTGCCGCCGCCAAGGTCAAACACGGCGATTTTTTCTTCTTTACCTTTGTCTAAGCCGTACGCCAGGGCGGCGGCGGTAGGCTCGTTGATGATGCGCTTAACTTCCAGGCCGGCAATCTTGCCGGCGTCCTTGGTTGCTTGGCGTTGGCTATCATCGAAGTAAGCCGGAACTGTAATTACGGCCTCGGTGACCGGCTCGCCCAAGAAGGCTTCGGCATCGGCCTTAAGCTTGCTTAGAATCATGCCGGAAACTTCTTCCGGGCTGTATTCTTTGCCGGCCATTTCCACTTTGACTCCGCTGCCGGCTTTGATGAT
>CAZWRI010000133.1:0-2966 GCA_964636115.1 uncultured Candidatus Saccharibacteria bacterium
CTGGCGATTCGTCCACTGGCGGGACAAGCACAAGGGTGTCTCGATTCCGTGGCACGTCTGGTACCCGATCTTCTTCTTTCTGTTCAGCGCGGCCGTCTTCGGCTATTACGCGTGAGAACTCGCGAACGAAAGTCCTGGGCAACGGTCCGCCCAGGCACAGCGCCCTTTTTGGGCGCTTTTTTATATCACGAACCGGCAGCAAGGATAATTTTAACAACGCTTATGCTATACTCCGGCTATGAGACTCCTTAACTTCCAAACCCACAAAAAGCTCAAGATCACCGGTCTTGTAGTGTTGCTACTGGTAATAGCAGCGGTGACGGTTTTTTGGCACGAACAACGCCCACTGCTCAGTTACGACCCGGCCAAAGTACCGCCTATCACCGCCAGCCCAATGGATGTAAAAGACGTATACCAGATCTCCCAGTTCCGCTCCAACCAGGGCCACGATTATTCGGACATGTCCTGGGACGGCGAGACCTGCCGCAGCATGAAGAACTACTTTAATTTCGCCATGGCTTACGGCAGCAATAACGTGCCCATCCATTCGGAGGCCACGGCCAGCGATCCGGACAAGCCGATTTACGCGCCGTTGGACGGCACCATTACTACCAATAGGAACGACGATCTGGCCATCGGCAAGCAGGTACACATCGCTGCGGCGGCCAACCCCAGTTTTTACGTCGTCCTGTTCCATATATACCTTTTGCCTAACCTACACGTTGGGAGCAAGGTCAAATCCGGACAGCAGATTGGCACCATCGGGCCCAAAGACGGCACGGACGTGGCTTACGAAGGTTTTATGTGGAACTTCAAAACCGTTTACATGTCCATATTCGACCACATGACCAAACAGGCGTTCGCGCCATACGCCGCCATGGGCTTCAAACCGTCGGATTTCGTGCTTACTCGGGCCCAGGCCGACGCCAAACACTACACCTGTAACGGCGAACAGTTTACTAACACCGGCAACCAGCTGCTCTCGAATAACATCCCGGGAGTGGTAAGCCTGCGCCCCAACCCTTACTTGGATGGTTACTTAAGGGATCATCACTTTGGCAACGGCGGGCCTGGTCCGCAACAGATAATCAATTCGAACTAGCGCCGTTTCCGGATATCGGCATTACGTCCATTGATTAAACAAGGGTTTATTATAAAATATTGGCGATTCAAAGCATTGGGTTTTGATTTGCACATGGGCGTAAGCCCCTGACCAAAGGAGCCGTATGAAGCTCAAGTTGGGCACCAACCTGATCCTGGCCATCGGCCTCGCCCTGGCCATCGGTCTGTCGTACTGGCAGGCCACCAAGTGGTACGCGTTCGTGCTCGCGCCGTTCGCACTGTGGGCCCTGATCTACTCCTACGAGGAGATCAACCAGCTGGGTTGGCACTACCGCCTCGCAAACAGGTACTTCAAGAACGAACTGAAGGGTGTCTGCAAGGCCTGTCCCTACTGGGGGCTGGTTGCGCTTTCGGCGTTCATCATGCTCATCCAGGTCACCTACGGCATTGCCGCTCAGGTGTTCATCTACGCTTGGCACACGGTGTGGCTGCTGATGGGCTTCCGGCCGGATTGGCGCGTGCTCGCCTATCACGGCATTCCCGGACGCGTCCGCATGTACAAGCGGCAACCCAGCCTGGACTACCGCGGTAACCGCTCAACCACGATTGCCTTCGACCCTGCTCGAATGTTCATCACGTTCATCGCGGGTATGACCATGGCGATCCTGCTGGCCCTGCACGTCATCAACCGGCCGTTCTACCTGTTCTACCACGACCAGCCCGCTTACTTCACGGTTCCGGGCACCTACCTTGGCATCCTGGCGGTTGCCGGCCTGGTGGAGCTCTGGCTCGTCACCGGGTGGCCGGCAGTCAAGTGGGCATACGACAAGAGCTGCCCGGACGCCAAGTTCGTCCAGAAGGTCCCCGTCACGACCCAGCCCGGGTCCACCCCGGCGGCCAGAACCCGCTAGCGAATCGCTCTGCCCACCCGAAAAGGCCTGCGCCTTTTCGGGTGGGCTTTTTCATACCTAACTCTTTTGGGCGTATAATTTTTATTATGAATAAGATTTCTCCATTCATCTGGTTTGTAGACAACGCGGAGGAAGCCGCCAATTTTTACGTAAAGTTATTCCCTGATTCCAAGATTGTAAAAACAATTAAATCGCCAAAGGCATCAGAGGAAGTCTCCGGAAGGCCGGCCGGTTCGGTCATGACAATAGATCTGGAACTTAACGGCACGCTATTCACCTTCTTGAATGGCGGCGCCTCCCCTGGCTTCAACCTTCCCGCTGGAGCTGTTTCGTTCACCGTTCCTTGTGAAAATCAGACGGAAGTTGATAGATATTGGGATGCTTTTAGTGATGGCGGCAAACCAATCGCCTGCGGTTGGATTCAAGACAAATTTGGCGTTACCTGGCAGGTTGTGCCGAATATCTTGCTAAAGCTCCTGGATGACCCTGATCAGGAAAAGGTTGAAAGAGTAACCGCCTGTTTTATGCAAATGACCAAGTTCGATATCGCCAAGCTGGAAGCCGCCGCCAAAGGCTAATCACCGACGAACACTGCGTCCTGAACCTGCTGTAAAAGCCCACTTAAAGTATCTAGTTTGGCGTATAATCCAAAAATATGTCGGAGAGGCTAGGAAGTAAGCCGGCACCAAGCGCCGAAGATTATCTTGTACCAGTAGAACCTTACTATGACTCCTTCTTACAATTTAGAGTATTGCAGGCAATGAGATACCCGGTTCGTGTCGAGGAACTTGACGCTACAGAAATAGGTGATGATATTTGGCCGGGCGATGAATACTTTCAGTGGCAACGGCAAACTTACCCCTACTGGGCAAAGTTGGTAGTGACCAACTCGGATTTTGAAAAAAACTGGATAGAGACATGTGATTGTCCCGGTGATAGGGTGGTAGTCGACGTGGGCTATCAAGATTTGGTTTACAACCATCCCATAAGACT
>CAZWRI010000134.1:0-2113 GCA_964636115.1 uncultured Candidatus Saccharibacteria bacterium
TACCGATTTGAAGAGGCTCAGGTTGGGGCGGATCCTGGACTTCCGGTTCCTGGTTCAGGATTAACACCATGTCGCTGGCGTCACCAAACGAGCGATTGTAGTTACGCAGGACGCTGTTACTGAACGAGAATAGCTGCCCGACGATATTAGCGGTGTAGCTGAATATCAGGAAGACCGTGGCCAGGTTGACGTTGAACGAGGCCACGCTTACCACCGCCAAAACCAAGGCCATGGCGGATATCATGCTGGTGACGGCCGAAAAGTAGGCCTGCTGTTTCTGGTGGGCGTCAGAAAACTGAGTCAAGCTGTCGTAGGTCCGGTTAGTGGCCCCGGCAAAACGTTGGTTTTCGTACCTAAGACCGGCAAAGCTCTTAATGGCCATGACGTTGCTGATGGCGTCGGCCAAAAATCCGGTTTGGGCGCTTTCGATGGTGGCGTGTTTGGCGCCTAGACGACGGGCGGGCCGGGTCACGTACACCGCCGTAATAATGTAGAAAGTGGCGAACAATACCAGTATCACTACGAACAACGGCGCGCGGTGGGACAGGATTACGGCGGCGAAGACGATGCTGGAAAACAGCGGGATCACCTGGTAGATGGTCGTGTCGGCCAAGCGCACGTACGAGCCCATTAACTTATTGGTCTGCGAAACCAACGAGCCGCCAAAATGATTGGCATGGAAATCGGCGCTCATCTGCAGTAGGTGGTTGAATACTTTGCGGGCGATGTCGCGTTCCACGTCGCCTTCCAGTCGCCAGGTAAGCAAGTCGATCAAGCGGTACATTAAGACCGCGCTGACGATTACTACCAAAGCGTAGCTGATCAAGTCGCTGCCAAAACTGGACCAGACATGGTGTTTGTCGTAGTTCTTGGTGCTGAGCCTGTTCAGTACGTTCGCCAGTATCAAAGGTGGCAAAAACTGGTTGGCAAGCGTGGTCAAAGGTACTAATAGCAACAACCCGACGATTTTGCCGGGATATTGCCAGACGCTTCTGGCGTAGAAGGCTAGAACTTGGCGGGATGTATCTTTGGTGCTGGGCATGCTCGCGGTCCTCCTGGGCCGCGGTCTTAATTTAAATTAAAGGGTGTTTGTCTGAGAATGGGGTTAACAGGCTGCCGGAGCAGCGTAATCGACTGTTTGGTGATTGGTGAATTTCATTTTTGGCTGCTCCTTCCTCCCTGTTAAATGATAAGTTCAAGCATTATAACACCGCTGCCAATCTGATGACAAACGTTTTTTTCCCTGTTAGGCTAGATAATGGCTATGAATAAGCAAGTCGAAGCTAAATTAAAGAAACTGCCGGCGGTACCAGGCGTCTATTTTCATAAGGATCATAAAGGCGACATCATCTACGTGGGCAAGGCGGCCAACCTGCGTAACCGGGTACGTCAGTATTTCCAAAAAAGCCGCTACCGTGACCCAAAGACTGACTTGCTGGTAGCGGAAATCGCGGATATTGAGTGGATCGAATTGGAAAGTGAGGCCGACGCGCTGTTTTTGGAGGCCGAGCTTATCCGGCGCTATCTGCCGCGTTACAATTTGATGCTACGCGACGACAAGAGTCTGCAGTACGTCCGGATTGATTATAAGAGCGATTATCCCACGGTGCAGATGGTCCGGCGACCGCTTGACGACGGCGCCGACTATTTTGGGCCGTATATCAATGGCTACGCCGTCAAGCGGGCGTTGCGCTACTTGCGCCGGGCATTTCCTTACGCTATTAAGAAACCCGTGGGCCAGAAGCGGGTTAGCTTGCACTACCACTTAGGCATGGACCCGGGCCTGGAAGAGGGCAAGACCAGCCTGGAGACTTATCGGGCCAATTTGCGAAAACTGATGCAGTACTTGCGCGGGAATCGGGTAGCTTTGGCGCGCGCGATTGAAAAAGACATGAAAAAGGCCGCGCGCGCCAAAGATTTTGAACGGGCGGCCCAGTTGCGCAATCAGCTATTCGCCATGCAACAACTGGGCCGCCAGGTCCTGTTCAGCGATCGCGAAAACTTGGACATGAGTCGCGACCAAGCGTTGGACGGGCTCACCCGTTTACTGACTCTGACCAAGCTGCCTCGGCGCATAGAAGGTTTTGATGTCAGCCACATGCAAGCCAGTGAT
>CAZWRI010000135.1:0-1686 GCA_964636115.1 uncultured Candidatus Saccharibacteria bacterium
TAACGGCAAATTGTTCACCTTCTTGAATGGCGGTGCTTACACCGGCTTAAACCTTCCCGCTGGAGCTGTTTAGTTCACCGTTCCTTGTAAGAACCATACAGAAGTTGATAGATATTGGGATGCTTTTAGTGATGGCGGCAAACCAATCGCCTGCGGTTGGATTCAAGACAAATTTGGCGTTACCTGGCAGGTTGTGCCGAATATCTTGCTAAAGCTCCTGGACGACCCTGATCAGGAAAAGGTTGAAAGAGTAACCGCCTGTTTTATGCAAATGACCAAGTTCGACATAGCCAAGCTCGAAGCTGCCGCCAAAGGCTAATCACCGACGAACACTGCGTCCTGAACCTGCTAGAAAAGCCCACCTAAAGTATCTAGTTTGGCGTATAATCCAAAAATATGTCGGAGAGGCTAGGAAGTAAGCCAGCGCCAAGCGCCGAAGATTATCTTGTACCACTAGAACCTTACTATGACTCCCTCTTACAATTTAGAGTATTGCAGGCAATGGGATACCCGGTTCGTGTCGAGGAACTTGACGCTACAGAAATAGGTGATGATATTTGGCCGGGCGATGAATATTTTCAATGGCAACGGCAAACTTATCCCTACTGGGCAAAGTTGGTAGTGACCAACTCGGATTTTGAAGAAAACTGGATAGAGACGTGTGATTGTCCCGGTGATAGGGCGGTAGTCGACGTGGGCTATCAAGATTTGGTTTACAACCATCCTATAAGACTACTTTACGAAGTGGGCACAGCTGATTATAGTATGCTTTCCTATTATTTAGAACAGTTAAAAGGCAGCGGAGAAATTGAGGGCTTTAAAATGAGAGATAATGGTTTAGTTACACCAGAATTTCTGGAGCGCTGTTTTATGGCGGCAATAGAACGCGCCCAACATCGCCTAAGGAGCAATTACCCAGATACATATCCGGACGACGTGCCAGAGCTTGAAGACATGGAAGTTTATGAAGAACTCGCTCGCCAGGGTCAAGAAGCGGCTAAATCAGAGGAGCTAATGGCCGTAATTTGGGATTACTATGCCATGCTGGAAGAAATCAGTCCCGAATTCGCCGCATTCAAGAAGCTAGGATAGCTTTTTTAGCCAAGTTCGACATAGCCAAGCTCGAAGCTGCTGCCAAAGGCTAGCTAGCCAGTCTTAGGCTATAATATACTCAATCTTAGCTGAATTGTTGCGCGCCCGCCGCACGGGCCACACATCGCAACCTAAGAATAATCAGCCAAAAATGCGGACCTTTAACAATTAAGGAAAGGATTCGTTATGGCAGACAAAGAAATCAAGCCAGAACACGCCAAGTACTACGAGGATCATTTGAAGCACTGGCGTTCCTGGGGCTCATGGTTCAGTTGGGGCTCGCCGGTCGGATTGGGATTATTTTTTATCGCAATCTGCTTCTGCGTATGGCTCCTGGGCCAAACCTTCAACTGGGGTTAAAAGCTCCGATTATAAAAACAGCGCTAATTACTTAGCGCTGTTTTTATATGCCTAGTCAAGGAATTTCAGATTGTTAAGTTCCGCGGGCAGGAAGCCTTTGGGGTGCTTGAAGCCGGCCTCCCACTTGGCGCCTTTGCCGTAGCCCAAGTCTTTCATCAGTTTAGTTGGCGCGTTGCGTAGATGCAGCGGCACAGGCAGGTCGGGATGTTCGCGCGCGGCGCTTTGCGCCGCGCC
>CAZWRI010000136.1:0-1601 GCA_964636115.1 uncultured Candidatus Saccharibacteria bacterium
GCCGCTGGCACGGACCCCCGGAGCGGGTGGTGCTCCGGGGGGTGGAAACCCCGCGCGGGCCGCTGGGCGCCGGCCTGAGCCACGCGGCCGGCATGGCCCTGGCCATGCGTATGGACAAGACCCAGCACCGCTGGGTCTACGTAGTGATGAGTGATGGTGAGCAAGACGAAGGTAATATCTGGGAAGCGGCGATGCTGGCCAGTAAATATAAGCTCAATAACATTATCGCCATAACGGATCGGAACAACATCCAGATCGAGGGTCCGACCGAGACCGTCATGCCCTTGGAAAACCTGCGTGACAAATGGGAGGCATTCGGATGGCACGTGCTGGAAATCGACGGCAACGACATAGACGCCGTGATTGACGCCTGCGAAATGGCCAAAGCCATCGTGGAGCGGCCGGTGATGATCATCGCCCACACTATACCTGGCAAGGGCGTTGATTTTATGGAATACGATTTTCACTGGCATGGCAGCCCGCCCAACCACGAGCAGGCCGTTAAAGCTCTAAAAGAACTGCGCACCTTGGGCGGTAAAATCCGATCGGAGCACGAATGAGCGACAAACATTTAGTTAGCACCGCACTGACCCAGGAGCCGATCCGGCAGGGATTTGGCCGTGGTTTGCTGGAAGCCGGCAAGCGTTGGCAGAACGTAGTAGCGATCAGCGCCGATTTAACCGAGTCAACCAAAATGAACTTATTCGCCGATGCTTACCCGGAGCGTTTCATCCAGGCCGGCGTGGCTGAGCAGAACCTGGTCACAGTGGGTTCTGGCCTGGCGGCCATGGGCAAAATACCGTTCGTTAGTAGCTACGCCGCTTTCAGCCCGGGGCGGAACTGGGAGCAGATCCGTACGACTATCGCTTTGAATAACCAACCGGTGAAAATCATCGGTTCACACGCCGGGGTCAGCGTTGGACCGGACGGCGCCACCCACCAGATGCTGGAAGATATTCCGCTGATGAGGGCATTACCCAACATGGTCGTCGTGGCTCCGTGCGACAGCGTGGAGGCGGCCAAGGCCACGTTGGCGCTTGCCGCGGATAATCGGCCAGCCTACATGCGTTTGGCGCGTGAAGCCACGCCAATCGTCACGAGCCAGCTGACACCGTTCCAATTAGGTCCCGCCTATATTTTCAAACCCGGCGTTGACGTCAGTCTAATCGCCACCGGTACCATGACTTATCAGGCATTGGCCGCCGCGGCCAAGCTGGCCAAGGCCGGAATCCAGGCCGAAGTATTGCACGTGCCTACCGTCAAGCCTCTGGATTCTGAAACCATTCTGGCCAGTGTGGGACGGACCCGCCACGTGATTACGGCTGAAGAGGGCCAGATCAACGGCGGGCTTGGCGGAGCCATCGCGGAACTACTGGCCGAGAACCTGCCTACGCCGATGATCCGTATCGGCATGCGTGACCGCTTTGGTGAATCAGGACAACCGGCGGAACTACTAAAGCACTTTGGCCTGGACGCCAACCACGTGGCCTTGGCCGCGCAGCACCTACTCTCTGATCATTCAAAACATAAACACTAGGAGGAATCGGTATGCCCTTAACGCTAAATCAGATAAGGAAGAACTGCCAGGCGGCGCGGGGGGG
>CAZWRI010000137.1:0-1978 GCA_964636115.1 uncultured Candidatus Saccharibacteria bacterium
CATGCTTCGAGCAAGGCGGCCGAAGCGGCCATGGACGCCGGATTGGATTATCGCGTTATAGGTGACGCCGTTGGCCAGATGGGTATTTACAGCGCGCGCAACATTCTGAGTAGTCAGGGCTCCCCTAACGTAGATGATCGTATAGCCAAGGAAGTACTAATCAAAGCATTCCCAAGCGAAATGATGAACGACGCTCTGGAAGTCGCCAGAAAAAAGTTCATCCAGGACCACCAGGTGCCTTTGTTCATAGATTTAGAGAATCCGCCCACCACGACAAGAATCAACGCGCTGCGGGGAGCCCTGGCATTACTTGAGCAGGATTTAGGGGCTGCCGGCAGGCTCTCGTTCATTAAGAAAAGAAAACTGCAAAACGACGTCAAGGTCATGCGGAGTTATCTGGGGATAATGCAGGACGGTTTGGCGTGGCTAGAAAAGAATCCAAGCGTGTTGCGAGAGTGGGAGGACATAGAGGTGCGGATAAGAACTACGGCTGGCGGTCAAACAAGAGGCGGTCGTCGCCAACGAACCTACGTTCCGCCACGGGCCGCCGAAGCGCCCGGGGCTAAAAAAGTAAGCGAAAAGGAAAGGATCTATGAGCAGGCCGTGAATCACTTGGCCTTAAAAGACAGGAGTCTGGGATCAACCATATCATCTTACCCAAAGCACGCCGTCCTCAGAGTCATCAACACTGTTATCCTGGCGCGCCAAAAAGCGGCCGAAAAGGGCGAGCAGCTTAGCGATCGGGATATTCTTATCCGCTATATGCGCATATCCAACAATAATCCTGACGCCACTCCCGAGCAGATCCAGTCTACCCAGATTATGTTGACGCTGATGGGCAACAGCGTAACGGGCAAGCTGCCTTTTTAAGCCGCAGTACCACCTCTGTTATAATGGGGTTCAATGAACCAGGATAGAATCCGGAATTTTTGTATTATCGCGCATATTGACCATGGTAAGTCGACTTTGGCTGACCGGTTGCTGGAATTGACCGGCACGGTGCAAAAACGCGACATGAAGGCCCAGCTGCTGGACAAGATGGACCTGGAGCGCGAGCGTGGGATCACCATCAAACTGGCGCCGGTTCGGATGAAATACAAGGATTATGAACTGAACCTGATTGATACACCTGGGCATGTGGACTTTAGTTATGAGGTCAGCCGCTCGCTGGAAGCGGTAGAAGGCGCGATTTTGGTGGTGGACGCCAGCCAGGGCATCCAGGCGCAAACGTTGGCCAATGTTTACCTGGCGATGGCCGCCGACCTTAAAATTATCCCGGTGCTAAACAAGATTGATTTACCGGCGGCTAACGTGGAAGCGGTCAGCGCCGAAGTTATGAAACTTTTGGGCTGCGCCAAAGAGGACATTTTGCTGGTTAGCGCCAAAACCGGGCAGGGTGTTGATGAGGTTTTGGAGCGGGTGGTCAAAGAAGTGCCACCGCCGACCGGCCAAGCCGACAAGCCGGCCCGGGCGTTAATTTTTGACAGTTATTACGATGATTACCGCGGCGTGATCCTGTATCTGCGCGTAGTGGATGGCCAGATCGGCAAGAATGACCAGATTAAAATGCTGGCTACCAGCGCCCAGGGCATCGCCTTGGAAGTAGGCAGTTTGAGTCCGGAAATGAAGCCGGCCGCCGGTTTAGCGGCTGGCGAAATCGGCTATATTGTCACGAACTTAAAAACTACCCGTGAAGCGCGGGTGGGTGACACGGTTACTTTGGCAAACACGCCAGCCAAAGCGGCTTTACCGGGCTATCGCGACATCACCCCCTTTGTTTACGCCGGTTTTTTTCCGGAGAGCAACGAAGACTACCAATTACTGAAAGACGCCGTGGAAAAACTTAGCTTAAGCGACTCGGCGCTGCAATACTCTCCGGAAAATTCGCCGGTGCTTGGTTTTGGCTTCCGGCTGGGCTTTTTGGGCCTGCTGCACATGGACATCGTGCGTGAGCGGCTGGAGCGCGAGTACGATTTGG
>CAZWRI010000138.1:0-5879 GCA_964636115.1 uncultured Candidatus Saccharibacteria bacterium
CTTTCAAAAACCTGGGCCAGCTCGTCTTGATTAAACGTGGTTCCATCCAGGGCCTCGACCTGTACAATTGATAATTCGGTTGGCGTTGGGCTGGAAATTCCTTCTGCCACACTTTCCCCCGTTCTTACCTAAATTATAGTAGTTTTTGACCCATTACTTAAAGGGCGGAAATGACAACATCCCGCTTTTGTTACAATATTGGCAATGCCCGAAGATACCCAAAAAGAGTTTCCAAAGGATTTCATGTGGGGTGCCAGCATCTCCGGCTACCAGACCGAAGGCGGCAACCACAGCCAGTGGACGGAGTGGGAGCAGCGGCACGCGCCGGAGCTGGCCAAGAGCGCGGAGGCGCGGCTTAAACACCTTAGCGTCTGGCCAGAAATCAAAAAAGAAGCCACCAAGCAAAGCAACTACGTCAATGGCCGCGGCGTGGATCACTACAACCGCTACAAAAAGGACTTCGAGCTGCTCAAGCAGCTGAACCTCAACGCTTTCCGCTTTGGCGTCGAGTGGTCGCGGATTGAACCAAAGGAAGGCCAGTGGGACCAAAAAGAGATCCAGCACTACAAAGACTACATCCACGAACTGCGCAAACGCGGCATCGAACCGGTGATGAACGTCTGGCACTGGAGCATGCCAACCTGGTTCACGGCCAAAGGGGCGTTCAAACACCGTCGCAACCTTAAATATTTTTACCGTTTTGTACAGTTGGTAGCCGACGAGCTCTGCGGAGAAGTGACTTACGTCCTGATCCTGAACGAGCCGAACGTCTACAGTACTTACGGCTATCTGGCGCCAGAGCCGGTGACCAACGTCCACTGGCCGCCGGAAGAAAAGAGCGTAATCAGTTTTGCCAAGGTCTTTCTGAATCTGGTCAAAGCCCACAAGCACTCCTATTACATCCTTAAACACGCCAAACCGTCCTTGCAGGTAGGCATGGCCCAACACCTGGCCAACATCCAGGCCAAACGGCCTCACAACCTGTTCGACGAGGAAATCACCCAGTGGATGCGCTATTTTTGGAACTGGTGGTTCTTGCGCCGCACGCGCATGGAGCAGGACTTCATAGGCTTCAACTACTACTTTAGCGATTACTACCGTTTTAAACTCCCGGTCAAACCCGAAGACCCTAAGACCCCAGCCAGCGACATGGGCTGGTACATGGAGCCGGAAGGCATCTATCCGCTACTGCTAAGGGTCTGGGCGCACTACAAAAAGCCGATCATCATCACCGAAAACGGCGTGGCGGACATGCACGACGAATACCGCCGCTGGTGGCTGGAAGAAACCATCGTGGCCATCGAACGGGCCACCAGCGAAGGCGTAAAAGTCATCGGCTACTTCTATTGGAGTCTACTGGATAACTTTGAGTGGAGCTACGGCTTCTGGCCGCGTTTTGGGTTGGTCAAAGTCGACCGGGCCAAAGGGCTACGGCGAACCATCCGGCCGTCGGCCAAATGGTTCGCCCAGCGCATCAAAAAACTCTCCTGAGTTTTGGCGATCGAGTCGGCGGAACGGATTACGAAAAGATAGAAGTGAATAAGCTTGACCTTTTTGGTAATCTGTGCTAATATACAACCGTTATGCCAACACAAATAGAAACCCGTGCTCAAATCTACGCCCAGAACCAACCTTACAGCCGCGACAGCGTCAGTCGCCGCCGTGAAACCGCCGATCACCGGCGGGAGATGCTGCTTGCCAAGCTAGCCGTCGGCATGACGGCCGTCAGTCTGCTGGTGCCCCAGGTCAGAGAATCGGTTATGAACTTATTACATCCCCAGACCGAAGCCCAGACGGCCGCTACCCTGGCTGACATTGTTAAACACAACAAGAGCGTGCTGAGCGTCCAGCCCGACCCGGCGCATCCCGGCTTAGACAAGGTGACTTACCGCTTCCGGGTTTATCACGCAACCGATTCCAACGCCGCCGTGGACGTGGCGCCCAACCAGAGCCAGAACGAAGCCGTCTATAACTTAGAGACTTACACTGACGGCGCGCCCGTACACATTGGTGACACCATTAGCTTTGACGTCAGTTCTCAGACCGGCGACATAGTACCCAACCCCAACGCAGGCTAGTGGCGTGCTGTCCTAGCTGAGCGCTAGATGTTGTGTTTGGACGAACTTTTTGAATAATCTGTGGAAAAGCGGCCACGTCAGTGGCCGCTTTTCCTATAAAAACTCTTGCCAGTGGGGAAGAGTGGGTAGTATTATCAATTCAGTGGGTAAACGTGGGTAGTCCAAAACAGACTGCCAACAAAAAACAAAAACCACTGTTAAAAATTTCGAACTATGGGAGATTACTTCGAACGCAAGCTCGACGATAAGCGGCGGTTATCCATACCGGCCGAACTTCGTGCGGAATTTGCCAGCGGCGTAGTCATCACCCGTGGGTTCAAAGATTATTTGCACCTTTATCCAAAGAACGTTTGGGAGCAGCTGGTCGAGCCGGAACTCCAGGGAAGTATCCTGGACGAACAAGTCGCCGACCTGAACGTCCGCTTCCGGATGGGCAAAGTCGAGAGCGCGTTGGACGCTAAACAAGGGCGTATAACCCTTGAGCAGCATCTGCTGGACTATGCCGGGATAGAGCGTGACGTCGTGGCCGTAAGGGCCGGGCGTTACTGGCGGATCTCACGCCGATAGCGAGCCCTTTGACAACTCAGTCCTGCCGAATATTGCTCGAGGTCACCTATTTGGCAGTCAGCCGGTGGCAAAAAGGGTAACCACCGTTCAAAACCCTCGCTCTTTCTATTTCGTAACACCTCCCAAAACTCCACCTCACTAAAAGTCTCTCACAAGAACTTTCTTCGAAGCCTAAGACAAGAAGTGATTCGCGTCTTGAGCTTCAACTCGCTCCGTCATCCGACGGGGTAAACAAAAACAAAAACTCTACACAAAAAACAAAAAGCTGGCTGCTGATTAGGTGACTTTGAACCCAAAAAACAAAAACAAACACCAAAATGGTAAAAACAAAAACCGAACCACACTACCCAGTGCTTTTGGCGGAATGTCTGCATTATCTGGATCCCAAAGCGGGTGAATCCTATCTGGATTTGACCGCTGGATACGGTGGGCATGCAGCGGCCGTCATGGCCAACACCGGAGGCGCCGCCGTCCTGGTCGACCGTGACCCGGAAGCCGTAGCCTACCTAAAAAAGCGTTTTAGCGGAGTCACGATTATAAAGAGTGATTTTGCGGCTGCCAGCCGGGAATCAACCGGGCGGGGGCAGCGTTTTGACCTGATTTTGGCGGATTTAGGGGTTAGTTCACCGCACCTTGAAGACGCGAGCAGAGGATTCTCCTTCCAGGGAACAGGACCGTTGGACATGCGCATGGACCGCGCGCAGGAGCTTAGCGCACGGACCATCGTCAATCAGTCCACGGAGGCTGAACTGGAACGCATTCTGCGGCAGTATGGCCAAGAGCCTAAAGCCCGGGCGATAGCCCGGGGCATCGTGGCCCGGCGGCCGCTGAACGACACGGCGGAGCTGGCCAAGATAGCGGCCGCCGCCTGGCCCGGCCACAGCCGGGTGCATCCGGCCACCAGAACCTTCCAGGCCTTACGGATCGCCGTTAACGACGAACTAGGCCAGTTGGAAAGCAGCCTGCCACTCTGGGTGGAGATGCTGGAACCTGGCGGACGGTTGGCCGTCATCAGCTTCCATAGCTTGGAAGATCGGATCGTCAAACGGTTCTTTGGCGAACACGCCGCAAACACCTACGAGTCTGAGCTGCGACTGCTGACTAAAAAGCCCGTCAGCGCGTCACAACCTGAAATCGCTTCTAATCCGCGTGCCCGCAGCGCCAAGCTGCGAGCCGTAGCCAAAATAAAAAAATAGAAAGGAAAAAAGGGAAAAAATTCATGTCCATCAAAATCACGGACAAATCCCGGGCGCAAAAAGTAGCCGTTAGGGTAGAAACCTAGGACTGCTTTAGGGAAAAGGCAGCGCCGCGCCAAAGGCGCTGCCACCCAAAATAAAAATCGCATATGACATATTCATCTTCAGTAGCCATGAGCCGCCGGCCAATGGCCCGCCGCAACCAGAACTCCGTCTCGTTCGTCGCCCAGACCAAAACCCTGGGCCCCGTAAGCAACACGATTATTTTGATAGTCCTGGCCTGCTTGATCGGCCTGCTATACCTTACGCAGGTGACCAAGACCAACAGCTACGGCTATACTATTAACAGCCTGCAGCAGCAGCAGAGCCAACTCCAGAGCCAGAACGACAACCTGCAGGTGACTGCCGCCCGGCAGCAATCGCTTAACCGGGTTGCCGCCAGCCAGGTAGCTAAGAATCTGGTGTCCGTTACTCCATCAGCTTCTTTGTCTCAGTAAAGATTGATGAAACCGCCATCATCCAGTATGTCGACGGCGCCATCCAGCGCCAGCCGGCGCCTTGCCTTATGGTACGGCGCGCTTATCCTGATATTGGTGGTTTTTGTAGTACGTCTGTTTTACTTACAGATTGTCCGCCATGAACATTATCGTCAGGCGGCCCTGAGCGACCAGCTTAAACAATACGCCATCGAACCGGAGCGGGGGGTCATTGAGGCCCAGGAAAACGGCACGGCAGTGCCGATAGTACTCAACCAGCGCCTATACACTTTATACGCCGATCCAACGCTGGTTAAGAATGCCGAAACCGGAGCGGGGAAGCTGGCGGCGATCACCAAGGGTGACGCCGCCAGCTACGCTAAAGACATGCAGACCAAAGACACCCGCTACGTGGTGCTAGCTAAACGCCTCAGCCAGGCTCAAAGTGACAAGGTATTGGCCCTCAAGCTGCCAGGTATCGGTACCCAAGGTCAGGATTACCGCACTTATCCTCAGGGTAAGATGGCGGCTTCGCTGCTGGGTTTCGTGAATGACAACGGTCAAGGGGAGTACGGCCTTGAGCAATCGCTTAACAAGGAGTTGAGCGGCACGCCGGGCATGCTCAAAGCCATAACCGACGCCAACGGCGTGCCGCTGGCCGCCAGCAAAGACAATATCCAGGTCAACCCCAAGCCCGGTGACAACGTAGTGTTAACCCTCAACGTGGCGATGCAACAGCAGCTGGAGAATATTTTGAAAGCCGGCATCAGGAACGCCCAGAGTAAGTCGGGAAGCGCCCTGATCATGGATCCCAACACCGGCGCGGTGGTGGCCATGGCTAATTTTCCCACCTACGATCCAGCCCAATACTATAAAGTCAGTGATTCGAATGTCTTTAACAACACGAACGTTAGTTCGCCACTGGAAGTCGGCTCTATAATGAAGACTCTGACGGCCAGCGCCGCTCTGGACCAAGGCGTCATCAAGCCCAACACCACCTATAACGACCCCAGCCGTTGGCATCTGGACGGGCACGACATCACCAATATTGAAGAAGACGGTGGCCCGGGCAAGCACAGCATTGGCGATATCCTGAACCTGTCCATTAATACCGGCGCGACGTGGATGCTGATGCAGATGGGTGGCCAGACCGGCGTAGTCAACCAGAAAGCCCGTGACAACTGGCATAACTACATGGTGAATCACTTTGAACTGGGCAAGCCCACCGGCATTGAGCAGGGCTACGAAGCCAGCGGCTACATACCCAATCCGGACAATGGCTATGCCCTCCAGCTGACCTATGCCAACACCGCGTTCGGACAGGCCATGACTGCCACGCCTTTGCAGATGGCCGCGGCGGTATCCAGCGTTATTAATGGTGGCACCTACTACCAACCTCACCTGGTCGCGGAGACTATCGCCCCCGACGGTAAAACCCAGATCCAAAAGCCGCAAATCGTCAGACGGAACGTGGTTAGCGCGCAGGTAGGGCGGGACATGCAGTCGTTGATGGAATTCGTGGTCAAGGGCCACCTGGACTCCGGTTTTAGCTATCTGCGTTT
>CAZWRI010000139.1:0-13165 GCA_964636115.1 uncultured Candidatus Saccharibacteria bacterium
TGATGTTCGGGAACACGGATGGTCGCCACCTTTCACGCGCGGGCTCGTACCTGCTGGCTTCACTCCTGGTGGTCGATCTGGCGTTCTTTCTCTTCTGGGTATGGCTGTTCTTTTCCACCCTGGAGGACCACCTGATCGACTTCTCGTCCACCAACCGCCAACACCGCGGCCAGAACCCGGAGGGCGGGAACCAGGCGGCTACGGAAGAGGTTTCAAGGGAATAAGCCCTGCCGCTAGGCAGGGCTTTTCTCTTTACAGGGGCGGGCCAATCTGTTAAGCTCTAATCTGATTATG
The DNA here is from genome assembly GCA_964636115.1 of uncultured Candidatus Saccharibacteria bacterium. GTDB lineage: Bacteria > Patescibacteriota > Saccharimonadia > Saccharimonadales > UBA10212 > CAYUUT01. The sequence continues at coordinate 295 of CAZWRI010000139.1, forward strand.
AGTAAAAAAGCCGTTATCCGGACTGGTGTCAAGCAGTATTTGGTGGCTGAAGGCCAGGAGCTGGAAGTTGACCTGCTGCAGCCTGCCAAGGACGCCTCTTTTGAGGTCCTGATGGTGGTTGACGGCGATAAGGTGACCGTGGGCAATCCCGTGGTGGAAGGCGTCAAAGCCGCCGCGGACGTTACCGAGCAGATCGTCAAAGCGGAGAAGGTGACCGCTATCCGTTACAAGGCCAAAAAACGAGTCCATAAGACCAGGGGTCACCGCCAAAAACACACCCGGGTCAAGATTACCAAGATAGCTTAATTATCCACAACTGATAGGCGACCCCTATTGACACCCGTCAATAGGGGTCGTAACCTGTAAGTGGCCATAAGCTCGTTTCGAACGGCGAGCCTTAAACAAAAACGGCTGACCAAAAACAAAATGCATTCGCCTCTTGTAAAGCGCACGCGCGCTCACGCGCGCGTAAAAGCCCCCTTATTAGGGCTATTTTTGGTCTTTGCCGGCTTGTCATCCGTTGGGCTGTCGCTGGTAGGTCCCCGGGCCCAGGCCGCCACGGCCGATACTTACCTGAACTTCCAAGCCCGGCTGCTGACTAGCGGCGGCGCGGTGGTAGCGGACGGCAACTACAACATCGACTTTAAGATCTATAACGCTGATTCCACTACCGGATCGGTGGGTACCTGCAGCGGCTCGTGCCTGTGGGAAGAGACGCGCAAGAACTCCAACAGCCAGGGCGTGAAAGTGGTGGACGGTTACTTCAGCGCCAACCTGGGCAGCGTGACGGCGTTCAGCGGCATCAACTGGGACCAGCAGCTATGGCTGACCATGAACATCGGCGGTACTTCTACCGGCGCCAGCCCCACCTGGGACGGCGAGATGCAGAACGGCGGCCATTCGATCGCCATCACTTCGGTGCCGCTGGCCTTTAGGGCTAACGCCTTGGCCAACGTGGTGGGCGGCAACGAACAACAGCTGCAGTTCGCCAGCAGTTACACCCAAGCCACCACGATCACCCTGCCGGACCCCGGTGCCAGCACGGCGACCGTCTGTTATCAGAACGCCACGGCTTGTGGCTTTGCTCCCAGCACCGGCGGCAGTGGCTACGTGCAACTGCAGGGCTCCAGCCCCGGTACCCAACAGACCGGCAACTTCAATATTTCCGGCGTAGGTATTGCCGGGACTTCGCTGCAGGCACCGGTCTTTACCGGATCTGCCGGTATTGCCATCCGGCCGGGAAGTAACTCTGCAACTGGCGTCCAGATTCAGAACGCTGCCGGCTCATCGACTATCCTGGACGTGGATACTTCCAGCTCGCGCATCGGCATCAACACCACGGCGCCTTCGGCCGATTTGACCTTTGGCGAAGGCGCCGACCGGACAATAAATGTGCTCACCCGAACCACCAATGCCGCCGGCAACGCCTTGACTGTGGCCGCCGGCACTGCCGGCTCCGGCACCACCGGCGTGGCCGGTGGCAACTTGACTCTGCAGGCCGGCTCGGCCGCTGGCACCACCGGTAACGCAAACGGCGGAGACGTGATTGTCAAGGCCGGCGCCAAGGTCAATTCAGGTACCGCGGGCGCGGTTAAACTGCAGTCTGACAACGGTGTGTACTTCCAGGACGCCAGCGGCAACAACTACCTACAATTCGTGGATTCCACCTCTACTTTGACCTGCGGTATCTTTACGACCAGCAGTACTAATGCCTGCAGCATTTACGCCGGCGGCAATCTGACCATAGGCGCCGGTGGCGGCTCGCAGCCCACGGGCTATACCACGGCCATAGAAAACAAAGTCAACAGCCCCAACATGTTCCAGGTCCAGAATTCCAGCGGGGCAATGCTGCTGAACGTCGATGGTGCCACCAATTCGGGTACCCGTAACGCCCTGGCTAATACAGCTTCCAACTTTGCCGGCAGCGGCTTTGATTACACCTCCGGCAGCACGGCTGGCTGGGCGGCAAAAGGTAGCGCCGCCGTGACCTTGTCCCATACCAATACCGCCGCCCAACTTTATAGCGGCACCGGCTCGTTGGTGGTGACCGCTACTTCCTCAGCGGCCGCGGGTGATGGCGCCAAGCTGAACATAACCTTGTCTGATTCAACTCAGTACACCCTGACTTTTTACGCCAAGCTTTCCAGCGGCACCATGACTACCTTAGCGGCCGGCTACTCATCCGATGGCAGTACTGACACTAATTGCACGCTTAATTCCACCACCCTGTCTACCAGCCAATGGAACCGCTACACCTGTACTTTCACCACGGCCTCGTCGCACTCCGGCACGCCGTTCCTCTATATCAAGCAGACGGATGCTTCCACGGCGCACACTTATTACCTGGACTCGATCTTCTTAGAGCAGGGTTCGACCACCTACGAGACTAACTACGTGACTAACTCCAGCTTTGAAATCAACACTACCACCGGTTGGTCGGCGCTGGGTAGCGCCACCATCGCCGCTGACGCCGCACAGCAGCTTTATGGCAGCTATTCCATGCGTGATACCACCACGGCTTCAACTTCGGACGGCGCCAAATACGCCGTGAACATGGTGCCGAGCGCGCCTTATACCTTCACTTTTTGGGCCAAGACCTATACTGGTAGCTTTACGCTTAACTTTGGCCATGCCGACAACGGCAGCCAGTCCAGCTGCGGTTCCGGCACCGTAACCACTACCTGGACACAGTTCACCTGTAATTTCACTACCGGTAGCACCATCGGCTCCAGCTCGTACGTCTACATGACCCAAGCCAGCGCCACTGCCCGGACCTTCTTTGTGGACGGCGCCAGCCTGGATTACGGTTCGACCAACTTTGGTTATCACGATACCCAGGTTCAACTGGCGGGCCCCATAACCTCACCGACCATCTTCCGCAGCACCAACGACATAAGCGCCGCTTTCCAGATCCAAAGCTCCGAAGGCTCCACGCTGCTTAACGCCGACACCGCTAATTTACGGATAGCCATCACCGGTGGTACCACCATTAACGCGGTGAGCAACACGCCGACCATTACGCACGTCCAGGAATCTGACTTCAGCACCAGCCTGGGGGCCGCTTCCACTACGTTCTCGCTGAATCCGGCTAGCAAAGGCAACCTGATACTGTTTGGCATATACATAGTTACGCGGACGGCCTCCATAACCAGCATGTCCGGCGGCGGGGTGTCTAATTGGCACCAGGTTACGGCTTATAACGAGCCGACAAGCGGCGACAGAGAGGAACTATGGGAGGGCACGGTTACGTCTACGGGTAGCAGTACCTTAACGGTCAATTTTGCGTCCAGCGCCACGGCTATCGAGGGCGCGATCGACGAATTCAGCTCTGGACAGGACGCGGCTACCGATTGGAAGGTGGATACTTCCGGAGCCCTGGAGAACATCCCGTCGTCAGGGACCGACGTGACTTTCCCGGCTATGACCGCCACCTCCAACAACGAGCTTTACTGGTCGTTTGCCGATCTGCAGAACGCCTATAATAACCCCAGCGGCAGTTGTGGCAGCGGCGGTTACGTCTGCGAAACCACGGCGTCAAACAACGGCATAATCTACAATACCAACATCTCCGCCGGCGTCCTCAACGCGCCGACGGCTACCCAGACCGGTATAACGGCCAATTCCTACACCATCGGCGCGTTGGTCCAGGCGGTACCCGCCCAGCTGGTGGTCAACGCGCCGCAGCGCGTCCAGACCCTAGGATATAACTCGCTGGGTGCTTTCCAGATCCAGAATGCATCAGGTGCCACGCTGTTCAATGCCGATACCGTCAATGGCCAGATAACCATCGCCAGCAACAACAACAGCACCTCGGTGCCGCAATTGCTGATCAAGCAGAATGGTGGCGCACCCGTCATTTCCCACGTCAACGGCTGGAGCAACAACGGTAACGGTGTTCACACGCTGTCGGTATCGCCCAGCAACGTCGGGGACCTGATGGTGTTTGCCACGCTGGCCGGTGCCGCCGATGGTGGCAGGCTCGCTTCTGTCTCTGGCGGCGGCGTGACCAATTGGCACCTGGTCAAACAAGTGACCACCGGTGCTTTCCACCATGACCAGGAGATATGGGAGGGGACGGTTACCAGCACCGGTTCCAGTACCATAACCGCGACTTTCGGAACCGGCACTCCCGTTAATGGCAACGGCGTGGTGGCCGACGAGTTCACTGCCAGCACCGGCGCGCAGACCGATTGGTCAGTCGACACCTCTGGCTACGTAGAGTACGACGTGCCGCTTTTGACCTATCCATCCCTGACTGCCAGCGCCTCTAATGAACTTTATTACGGCTGGGTAACCAATGATGGCAGTGCGTCCTCGGCCGGCTCGACCTCCGGGTTCTCCTATCGGGCAATCAGTGGTGACCACAGCGTGGTAGCCTATAATACCGACACTACGGCCGGGACAACCTATGAGCCCAGTGCTAACGTTACCGGCGGTACCGCGCAATGGGCCATCGCGGCTATCATCAGCGCCGCCGGTAACGCCAGCCAACAATTCACGAATTCCGTAGGCAGTTTTGCCCAAGGCATAGATCCGCAAGGTAACTATCAATTGACCAACATTACTAACAGCCAGGAAATCGGTTATACCAGTACCAACGGTGATACCGATTCCGGTAATGATGACGCCCTCACCGGTGATAAGATCAACAGTGGTTCGGGGGGCACCGTGAATTCAGTCTCGGTCTACACGCCGGTGGTGCAATCATCTCCAAACAATCATATGGCCGTGGCAATCTATGACGGTGATAACGCCCACGACGGCCCCACCTATCTGGTGGCTAAATCCGCTTCCACGGTCATAACCGCTGGCTGGAACACTATCCCCATCACCGCCCAGCTGAACCCCAACAGCACTTATTGGGTGGTTTTCAACGTGGATGGCGGCTCGACCCAATATGGACGCTCGGACGGTGGTTTCAGCATCTACACAGACACTTGTAATAGTGGGGATACCACCTATCCGGACTTTTGTACGGAGTGGGACACGGTCAGTACCATCGGTACGGAAGCCTATACGCTGTATTTGAACATGAGCAGCCCCACCAGTCTGGCCAACCCGTCATTCAGCGTCAGCCCCACTGGCACCATTAGCTTCAATACCGGTACCCAAGGCAACTTCTACATACAGGACAGTAACGACTTCCTGGTCCAAAGCGGGCAATATGGGGAGAACTTCCTGGACTTTCAGAGCGGTGAGTTAACGGTAGCTTCCGATCTGACCACCCATCCCCAGATAACACTTAGGAATGACGGCACTACGGAGACGACCATCCGCTACGCCAATGATGGGTCGTGGGATCGCACTTACATAACAGGCGTGCCGCTATGGATACAGGCCGGCGCCTTCAACGACTCTACCAGGACATTTGAGGTCCAGGATTCCAGCGAGAACGTGCTGCTGAACGTGGATACCACCAACACCCACATAAACCTGGTGAACACGACTATCAGCGAACAGGGCGCGGGAAGCAGCTTCCCGCATAACAGCACGACCACGGATAACTTCAACCGTGGCTCGCTAGGCTCCAACTGGACGGGACCCTCGGTAGGTGATAGCAGCAGCCTTACGATCAGCTCTAATCAGGTAACCAGTGCCGGCAGCGGTTATGGTGCTGCTGGTTGGAACGCTACCCAATACGGTCCGGACGAGGAAGTCTACGTCACGGTTAGTACTTTACCAAGCTCCGGGGATGACCTGGCGCTTTATCTACGGGCCTCGACGCCTAGCTCCGGTACCTTCAACGGCTACATGGTTGCCTTGGACGCTAGTGATCAAAGTGAAGCTATCTTCCGCATAGACGGTGGTTCGTACACCAAAATCGGCGGCGATTACGGCATATCCTTTACTGCCGGAGACTCGTTCGGTATGAGTGCCGCCGGCAACACCATCACGGCTTGGTATAAGCACTCCGGTACCTGGACGGCGGCCGGTTCGGCGATTGACTATAGCTATGATTCTGCCGGCTACACTTTGCTGGAAATAGGCGACAATACTGCCCGGCTGGATAACTTTACTACGGGCAATGCTTTGGGCAATGCCTTGACGGTAAACGGTGGCGCGACCATCAGTACCCAGACCAACGACACCAACGCTTTCCAGGTCCAGAACAGCAGTAGCAGTGGCATCTTCAACGTCGACACCAATACTAACGGCGGGGAAGTGTCGGTGCGGATTTCCAGTACCACGGCCACCGAGCGGCTGTGTAGCTCCATAACCAACGGTTCCACTGGGCTGGCGGTCATCCGGGACTGCACCGGTACGCCTGGCGACTACGCCGAAGATTATGGCACTACCGACCCGTCAATCGATGCCGGGGACGTGGTGGCGCTGGACGCTTCCAAGCCGGCCACCGATTACACTGACGGCAATGGCTACACCGGTTCCAAGGCTTGGGTGGTCAAGGCCAGCAGTAATAACGCCGGCCAGTTGTTGGGCGTAGTTTCCACCTCGCCCAACGAAGTCATCGGCCAGGTGTTCAGCCCATCTGAAAATCCGCGCCCAGTCAGCCTAAATGGCCGGGTGCCGGTAAAGGTGAATGACCAGAACGGGGCAATCCATGCCGGCGATTACCTGATGCCTTCGGACACGCCGGGCGTGGCCATGAAGGCCGACCATTCCGGCTGGGCCATCGGCGTGGCGCTGTCCGACTTCACCGGCAGCGGGCAGGGGACGGTTTACGTTTCGACCGGCCGCACCTGGTACGCCCAGCTAGTGAATTTACAGGCGGGAGCCCAGTCGGTCGATTCGCTAGATATTAGTGGCGATCTGGCGGTGGCCGGCAATGCCAGCTTTACCGGCAACATCAGCATTGCCGGCCATATTATAGGAAATAACGACACCAGTGGAGTCATTGAGGTAGGCAGTGGTGACAGCTCGAGCACCCTGCACTTTAACGACTCATACGCCGCGGCTCCCAGCGTGGTGGTAACGCCGGAGTCCGACCCAGGTAGTTATTATTGGGTCAGTAAGTCAACGACCAGCTTTACTCTGCACCTGGCTTCACCGGCTTCGGATAGCATTAAGTTCGACTATCAGGTGCAACAGTAATGAGCTCTGTCAAAGCCCAAAAATCCCAGAACTTCGGCCTGCGGCACGCTTCTACGATCTCAAAAACCAACCTGATTATCTTTGGGCTGATTTTCGTGGCCATTGGCGGCTACGTCATATATAGGAGCTTCGCCGCCGCTTCTACTAATATATATATTTCCCAGAACGCAGTCGGCGCCAATTCTGGCGCCGACTGCGCCGATGCCCACGCGACCACTTTCTTCAATAGCGTGTCCAACTGGGGTAGCAACACCGGACAGATCGGTCCCGGCACAATGGTTCACCTGTGCGGCACCATCACGTCTACTTTATATGGGCAGGGCTCCGGGGCCTCGGGTAATCCGATTACCATCGTGTTTGAAAACGGTGCCAGCCTTAGTCAGCCATATTGCAGTGTCACCGACGGCTGCTTGAATTTGGATAACGAGAGCTATGTCACTATTAACGGTAACGGCACCGGCGTCATTCAATCTTCGGCCAATGGTACCAGCCTGGCCAACCACAAGGCGGCCATGGGTATTTCTTTGGCCAATACCTCGCACATCATCGTTGAAAACCTAGCCATCCAGAACCTTTACGTGCACCCGGCCAACTCGGCGGGCTTGGCTGACGACAGCAACATCTCATCTATTTCGCAGTACGCCATCGAGGATCATAACGGCAGCAACAATCTATTTTCAAATCTTAAAATCAGTGACTCTCAGGTAGGCATATTTTGGCGCGACGACAGCTCGGGCTACATGGTCAATACCCGGGCCACGGGCATTACCTTCCTTAACGTCGACCATCCGCTGACGCCGACGTTTGGTTACGCCGGCGGCAGCGCCGGGCCGTTCTTTATTGATCATAACGACCTGGGCAGCTTTTCCAATTGGGACACCAATTCCAACGCCTACCATCACGACGGCATCCATTGTTACACCTCTTCCGGTGGAGCCGGAGCCGCCCACGTGGCGGGGGTTTACGTTTACGATAACTATTTCCACGACGAAGTCGGCTCGCATATTACCAGCCCGGTCTTCATGGAAGGCGGCTCCGGCACGCCGTGCGCCGACGCCAGCTCGCCGTTGTACTTCTTTAATAACGTTATTGAAGGTGAAGCCAACGGTTCGGCGCTGCTAGGGATTTTCTCGGGTTTACCTTATGCCTATAACAACACCTTGATTGCTGCCAGCCCTAGTGGTATTCGTACCGTAGCTGGCGATCAACCTAGTACTACCGGTGCGTGGACGTTCAAAAACAACGTTATCGTGAAAGGCAACCCTATGGTCGATCAGGAGGGTTCGTTCGCGTCGGGCAGCCCGGATTACGACGTTTACGAACAGGGCACGGACGGTGGAAACGAGGGCTGGCGTTGCCACGGCAGCTTGTATAACTTCAGTAACCAGTTCGCCAACTGGCAGAGTTGCTCGGGTGGCGACAGCCACGGGAAGACCAAGGCCACCAGCGATGTTAACAGTGACGGCACGCCACAACCGGGTTCAGTTGTCTTGGGGGCCGGCACTAACCTCTCTTCGTTATGCACGGGGAACCTGGCGCCCTTATGCCAGGATATTGACGGTAATGCCAGGCCAGCCAGTGGTACCTGGGACGCTGGAGCCTTCCAGGCCAGCGGTTCCGGCGGAGGCGGTGGAGGTAGTGACGCCACGGCCCCCAGCGTAAGTCTTACTTCACCCGTCGGGGGTGCGACAGTTTCCGGCAGCGCGGTGACGGTTTCGGCCAACGCTTCGGATAACGTGGCCGTGGCTTCGGTACAGTTCAAGCTGGACGGCAATAACCTTGGCGCCGCCGATACCAGCAGCCCGTATTCTATTACTTGGAACACTACTTCCGTCAGCAACGGTAGCCACGTCTTGACCGCGGTGGCTACCGACTCTTCTAATAACACCGCCACCAGCTCCTCCGTGACGGTGACGGTAAATAACTCGTCACCGGGTTGCAACGCCAGCTCCACGGCTTGGCAGAATTCGGCATTTACCGCTCAAAGCGGTAACTTCAGCGCGACGTTCAGCGTTACGCCGAGCGCAAATAACATGGACGGGGTTGTCGGTCTAGCGTCCGGCGCGGCTTCGTCTTACGGCAATTTGGCTACCATAGTCCGATTCAATAGCTCCGGTTTCATCGACGCGGTTAACGGCGGCTCTTACTCAAGTGATGCTAGCGTTCCTTATACTGCCGGGACCATTTATCAGATAAAAATTGTTGCCAGCGTGAGCGCCCATACTTACTCGGTCTACGTCACGCCGGCGGGCGGGTCCCAGATCATATTGGCTTCCAACTACGCCTTCCGCACGGAGCAGGCCTCGGTTTCCAGTCTTAACGACTGGGCTATGGTTGCCGAAGTCGGCAACCATAGCGTCTGCAATTTTACGTTGGCGGCCGTGGCCAAAACCGGTGACTTAAACAACGACGGCCAGGTGAACATTTTTGATTTATCGATTCTCTTGAGCAATTACGGTCAGACCGGCACGGCCTCCCAGGGTGATCTAAACGGTGACGGCACGATTGGCGTCTTTGACCTGTCCATACTATTAAGTAACTACGGCGCTTAAGATGACCAGAAAAGTACCCAAACCATCTGATCAGGGCCTCAAGTCACTTACTTTTTCAAAGCCGGTCCTAATAACCTTTGCCGCGATTTTCGTGGCCATTGGTTGCTACGTAATATATAGAAGTTTTGCTTCCACTCCGCCGAATGGTGGCGTAACGACGGCCAACATCTGGTTGTCGGCCAGCGGCAGCGACTCCGGAGCTAACTGTAAACGCTCTGCGACGGCAACGACCGCACCTACGGCCAGTACGGCCTGCGCCTCACCCGACAAAGCCGATCAGTTGGCGGTTGCCGGGGATACTATCGGCGTCATTCCCGGTACTTATAAAGGAGTAACCACTAACTATGGCTATCCGCTTAACATAATCCACGCTAACCAGGCGACTTTTGCCTGTCAAAGCGGCGCGGCCGCCGACTCCGTAGTCTTTGATAGCGCTGGCTTCCTGTTTGGGCCGGGGGCAGGGAACATTACTTTCAGCGGTAATTGTTTTCATTTCCACGTCCTGGTAATCGGCCTACGCGGCTACGACTCGTCCACTAACGCCGCTAACAGGGTGCACGACATCAACATTAATGGCGCTCACGTCGATTCGTTCGATATCACAGGAGTAAATAACGTGACCATCCAAAACAGCCAAATCGGGCCGATTGACGCCTGTTTTGGTGCTGGTAAAGCGGCGGCTTTTGGGGCGCCAAGTTCGGCCGAATGCAGCGCCAGTAATCCAACTGAGGCTTATTGGGCTACTCAAACCGATGGCACCCAGGACGTGCAGGACGAACCGTTCGTACATAACAACGGCGGTGATTTGGCGACCAACGTAACCCTGGACAAGAACCACTTTACGGGCATGCAGACCAAGTGGCCCAATGTTTTTCACCAGGGCGGCCTTTTGGTGTGGGGAACCAGTGGTTTGACACTGGAAAATAACACTTTTGATCACAATGCCATCTATAACATCGAATTTAACGCCGGCACCAGCGAAAGCAACGGCACTTTCCAGAATAACGTCTTTGGCAAATCGGTTTATACGCTGGCCGATGGCAGTAATTCAGCCAAGCCGCTGCCTGACGGACAGTGCCAGGACGGCATGCAGGACCCCTCTGGTACCTCGACTTTTACTAATGAGCTTTGGCGCTATAACACTTTTGTCCAATGCTTTGACATCGGACAGTACAGTGGTTTTAGTAACACCAGGGTGGTGGGCAATCTGATAGGTGATTTTGCCAATTGCACCGCTAACGGCGGCGTGACCTATAATCACAATGCTAGCGGACAGGGCGAAAGCTGCCAGGGTGGTATTTCTATCAGCGGCGATCCCTTTAATAACTCGGCCGGCAGCGATTTTTCGCTGCCGGCCGGCTCCTCGGCGGCCAACTACGTGCCTTGTTCTTCCGGCGACGCCCATTTGACCACGGATATTCTGGGTAATTCCAGGCCGGGAGCCACCAACTGCTCCGCTGGTGCCTACGAAACAGGCGCCAGTCAAAGCGGCGGAGGCGGTAGCGGCGTGACGGGCCAGACCTTTATCTGCACGGGCCGTTCTTTTTACGTTGATTACGCTAGCGGTTCGGATGGCAATAATGGCACCTCTAAGACTACGCCATGGAAGCGCTCGCCGGGTATGAACGGCTTTGCTGGTAGCTATAGCCACCAAGCCGGTGACTGCTTCTACTTCAAAGGTGGTGTCAGTTGGCCAAACAGCGCGTTCCCCCTAAAGGTGGGTGGTAGCGGTACCGCCAGCAAGAGAGATTATTATGGGCCTGATTATTCATGGTATAGCGGTGCTAGCTGGACCCGTCCGATCTTTGACGCTGGCGCTGCGACTATGGGTACTGGAGCCAATGACGAATTCGTCACGTTTAACGGCCAGAGTTACGTGACCTTGGACAATTTTGAAATGAAAGGGTTCCGTATCCAGGGTACCGACACCTCTCCGAACGACCAGTGCCAGTACGTCTACCTAGATGGCGGCCATAACACGGTGAGCAATAACTACATGCACGGATTCAGTTGGGCAACTGGGGCGGGAGACCAAAACGTCTGCATAATAGTCGACGATCATGCCAGTGCTTCTACGATCACTAAAAATGTTTTTGACGGCGCCGATTCCTTGGTTGGCGGCAAAAGCGGTTTGGTCGGCACTTTCTGCCGCGGCTGCGCCGACAGCTTTTCCAACAATATCTGCAACGATTTGCCGAATTGTTGGCTGGGGTCTGTCGCCGCGGGGCAATCCGGCACGATTTCCGGTAACTTAGTCCAAAATTGTACGCTAGATTTTGATAGCTCTCAGCACGAGAACGCCATAGAATCGGTCAGCAGTTCCGGCGGTACCAACACCTTATACGTCCATGATAACGTCATTCACGACACGATGCAGGGGTGCGAGGCCCTGTTTTTGGGCAATACCGGTGAAACCGACTACGTCTGGAACAACGTCTTTTATAACTTGGGCGGCAACTCGCCGGAATTCGACGCCGGTACGGCGGTTTATATCTGGAATAATACGGTGGTTCCGGCCAGCGGTCGCTGGTGCTTCCAGGCCGGTCGGAATCCGGACACCTGGACCGGTGCCTTCGAAGTTAAGAACAACCACTGCGTATCTACTTCCGGTAACGTTTATGATAATTCCACTGATGGCCACCAGCTTTATTCGCCGGTACCGGCTACGTCCGGCAACGTGTTGCAAACGCCCGCGGCGGCATCGGCCCAGGGCTACAGTGCTAGTCAAGCTAACTCTTATTCGCCGACTGCCAGCGGCAGCGCGACGGTTGGAGCCGGCGCTAATCTAAGCGCCGTCTGTAGCGGTGGCAATTCAGGGTTATGTTCCGGCACTGCCTACGCATGTACTTATGACACTATTAGCCACTCGGCGTCCTGCCCGGGACGGGGCTTAACCGCCAGGACAACTTCCTGGGACGCGGGCGCTTTTCAATATAGTTCGGGTGGATCTGGTAGCGTCACTGGGGACATTAATGGCGATGGCTCCGTCAACGTCTTTGATCTGTCCATCCTTCTGACCAACTATGGCCACGCCGGCACGGCCTCTCAGGGTGATTTGAACGCTGACGGGATTGTTAATGTGTTTGACCTTTCGATACTTTTAACTGATTATGGTAACTAAGAAAATAAATAGGATGAAGCGTCAGTTTAGGAATAACGCGGGGCTCAAGGACTTGGACTTCTCCAGGCCGGTGCTAGTGGCTTTTGCCCTAATTTTCGCGGCTTTTGGGGGCTACGTCATTTATAGGAGTTTCGCAGCTGCGAGTTGT
>CAZWRI010000140.1:0-5192 GCA_964636115.1 uncultured Candidatus Saccharibacteria bacterium
GTTAGGCCAACGATTGAGCGCTCAGGTAATGATCATATTACCATAAGTAATAAAATATGTCAATAGTATTTTGGGTTTTTGTCAAAAATGATTATTCGGTCGGTTTTTCAGAGTCGGGGTTATCTGCATAGTGGGCGGCCAGGGCTTTTTAGGCTTTAGCCACGTCTTTGGCCTGCTTTTAGGCCGCTTTAGCAGCTTGGGCCTCGTGCTGGGCCTCGGCCTCTTCGTGCAGTTTGGCTTCTTCGGCCTCGGCGGCCTCGTCGTGAATGGCGTTCACGGCTTCTTTATCAAATTCCATACCGATCATACGGGCGCTTTTACCGGTACGGGCGCGCATGTAAGTTAAGTAGTTACGGCGGACTTTGCTGCGTTTGGTGACTTCCACCTTCAAAATACTGGGCGAGTGCAGCAAAAAGGTCTTTTCTACGCCTACACCGCTGGCGATGCGCCGCGCGGCGATGGTGCTGGCCAGGCTGCCTTTGCGGCTGACGCGGATAACCAGACCTTCAAAGATCTGCACGCGCTCTTTGCCGCCTTCGCGGATTTTCTGGTGCACGCGCACAGTATCGCCGCTTTGGACGTCAACGACTTGCGACTTCTTGTATTTGGCTTCGATTTTTCGGGCGACACTTTCCATAAGACCTGTAAATTTTACCGCAAAACCCCTTTTAATTCAATAGGAGTTGCTATAGTTGAATGATGGATATCGGCAAGCAGGCTCTGGCCCGACACAAAAAACTGGGCGGCAAGATTACCGTCCAGCTCAAGGATAAGCTGGATAGCCGCCAAAAACTGAGCCTTTATTACACCCCCGGCGTGGCCGCCGTCTCTAGCTTTACAGCTAAGAATCCTCACAAAGCCCGGGAATATACCTGGCTTAATAATGCCGTAGCCGTTATTAGCGACGGTTCCGCCGTCTTGGGCCTGGGCAACATCGGGCCTTACGGCGCCCTGCCGGTCATGGAGGGCAAAGCCATGCTGTTCAAACACTTTGCCAACGTCGACGCCGTACCGATCGTGCTAAACGTCCATTCGGCTGATGAAATCGTGGCCGCCGTGGAAGCCATCGCGCCTTCGTTCGGCGGGATCAACTTGGAGGATATCGCCGCGCCGGTGTGTTTTGAAGTGGAAGACCGTCTTAAAAAATCACTAAAAATACCGGTCATGCACGACGACCAACACGGCACGGCGGTAGTCACTCTAGCCGGCCTGATCAACGCGTTTAAGGTGACCGGTCGGAAATTGTCCGACGCCAAAATCGTGGTTGCGGGTGCCGGCGCGGCTGGCACGGCCGTCATAAAGCTGCTGCACGAGTACGCCAAACCGCGCATTTTTGCCGTGGACAGCAAAGGCGTAATCAGCGCCAAGCGCACAGACTTGAACGCCCAAAAAAAGAACCTGCTCAAATATAGCAATTTTTCAAACGTCAGCGGCTCCCTGGAGGACATCATCCAAGGCGCCGACACTTTCATAGGCGTCTCCAAGGCCGGCTTACTAAGCGTCAGGATGGTCCGCTCCATGGACAAGGATCCGGTGATTTTTGCCATGGCCAATCCTGATCCGGAAATCCTGCCTAAAGACGCTAAAAAAGCCGGCGCGGCGATCATAGCCACCGGCCGAAGCGATTTTCCCAACCAAGTAAATAATGCTCTGGCTTTCCCGGGCATTTTTAGAGGTGCCCTGGATCATAAAATTCAACATATCACCGATAAGCACAAAATCGCCGCGGCCGAGGCGATCGCAAAATTAGTCAAAAAACCGTCTGCTGATCAGATCCTGCCCAGCGTCCTGGACCCACGGCTGGTGCCGGCCATCGCTAAAGTTATTACTTAGCTGACAACGCGGAAGACTTCTTCCAGCGTTGTCAGACCCTGGCAGACCTTGATGATGCCGTCCTGGAGCATGGTGCGCATGCCTTCCGATATGGCTTTGTCTTCTAGCTCTTTGGTGGTGATCTGATTGGGCGGCTTGCGTAGCAGCTCCTGCACGCCCGGGCTCATTACCAATTGTTCCCTAAGGGCCAGCTGACCGTTGTAGCCGAACGGACTTTGGGGCGACGACCCGGGTTTATACAAGGTGACTTTATCCAGGTCAGGCCGTTCCAGGTGCGGCGGGAAGGTATTAACGACTGCTTGCAGCTGCTGCCTGAGTGCCGGGTCGGGTTGATAAGGCCGTTTGGAGGCGTCGTCCAACCGCCGCACCAGACGCTGCGCCATGACCAGGTGCATGGCGTTGGCGAACAACAAATTGATGCCGACCATGTCCAACATTCTGGTCAGGGCGGCAGCGGCGCTGTCGGCGTGGAAAGTGCTGAGTACCAGGTGTCCGGTCAAAGCCCCCTGCAGCGCCGTTTTGGCCGTATCTTGGTCGCGAATTTCGCCTACCATCACCACGTCCGGATCCAGGCGCAGGACGGCCCGTAGTTTGTTGGCAAAATCATGGCCCTCCAGTTGACCGGCAACCGGTATCTGGACCACGCCCGGCATGTTGTACTCAACCGGATCCTCCAGAGTGATTATTTTGCGTTCCGGCGTGTTCAAGGTATTGATAATCGAGTAAAGGGTGGTGGTTTTGCCGGAACCGGTGGGACCCACGACCAACACCAGGCCGGTCGGGTGCCTGATGACGTCCTGGACCACGGCAGACTCCTGCCCGCTCAAGCCTAGGTTCTCCAGTTTGAATAATTCCAGTCGCAGGTTGAACAAGCGCATCACCACGTCCGTACCGTAAACGGTCGGCACCGTTTCCACGCGCAGGTTCAAGGCGATCGCCTCGCCGGTAGCCATTTTAAAATTACGACTTATGTGTCCGGTTTGGGCGTCTGGCGCGTCCGTGGAAACGTTGGCCGCGCTGGCCAGCGCGGCGATCATGTGGCGGTAGCGCTCCTTGTCCATGTTGGCTACGGGGTGCAAAACCCCGTCCACCCTGAAACGAACGCGCACGTCGTCTCGCTGATTTTCCATGTGGATGTCGCTGGCTTTCAGCTGGTAAGCCTGCTGAACAAGGTAGGCTAACATGTCGTCGGGGCGCACCTGCTTGAGCGTTTCACTGACGCTGGCAATGATTTTCTGGGTTTCGTCACCGCTGGAAGTCAGAGCGATGTCCTGGTACTCCACCTTTTTGGGTGGATCGTAAAGGTGCATGTATTCGTCGTAGCCAGTTTCGGAAATTATCGAAAACAGCAGATTCTGATCAGTGAATCGTTGCCGCAACTTATTTATGGTCTGCTGCGGGGTGGTAGTAGTTATGCCAAAATGGACGTTGTGTTCGTCGGCTACCAGCGGCACGACGTGCAGGCTGTACAATTCCGGTACCGGCAACACGTCTTTAAAGAGCTGTTTCTGCAACTTGGAGCTATCGATGTAATTAATGCCCAACACGCCGGCTCGGCGCTGGGTGATAGATTCCTCTTGTTGGCGGGCATCCTGGGGCATAATTTCTCAATTTAAGTATAAAGCATGAGCAGTATCCAGGCGAGTGGCCAATAAGATATAGTAGCGGCCATGAACCGCAGGATCGTCTTAGTCGTCCAAGACGTACGCTCCACGCACAACGTGGGCAGCCTGTTACGCACCGCCGACGGCCTTGGGATAACCAAGGTTTACCTGTGCGGTTATACGCCCTACCCAGAATACCCAGGCGACCCACGATTGCTCCATCAGCGCTCAAAAGCGACCCGGCAAATCGCCAAAACGGCACTTGGCGCCGAAAAGAGCGTGGCTTGGGAGCATTGTGACGACGTCAACCGGTTGATCGAGCGATTGCGCGGCGACGGCTATACCGTCGCCGCCCTCGAACAAACGCCAAACTAAATCTTACTGCCGGCGTACAGCGGCGAATCGGACGTCGCGCTACTCGTAGGCAACGAAGTAGACGGAGTCGATCAACAACTCCTAAGGCAGGTGGATTTAAGTTTGGAAATCCCCATGGCCGGGCAAAAAGAATCGTATAACGTGGCCGTGGCGGCGGCAATCGCGCTGTACCATCTAAGATTCGTCAGCGGTAACTAGACAAAACGCTTATGTGAGTTTACAATAGCCCTTGTTAATGACCGCAAAAATAAAAACCTTGACCCGTCAGGGTGGGCATTTCAAACACAAACCGCGCGGCGTCAGTGATCGCGAGTTCGCCCGCGTGTATTGGCCGTACATCCCGCTGGTATTGTTGGCGGCGACCTTGTTGTCCTTTGGTGCCCAAACCGGCGCTATCAGTGCGGCTATCCAAAAGCACGGCTCAAAAGTACTGGCCTACGCCACTAGCATGAGCGCCAGCGGTCTATTAAAAGATACTAACGCCGCGCGCGCCGATAACGGCGTTGGTGGGCTGAAGCTGAATTCCAAACTTAACGCCGCAGCCCAAGCGCAAGCCAACGACATGGCTAATCGCAACTACTGGAGCCACAACACGCCGGAAGGCGATCCACCATGGGTGTGGGTTACCAACGAAGGCTATGCCTACCAGAAACTTGGCCAGAACCTGGCCGCCGGATTTGACAGCGAACAAGCCACTATTAACGGCTGGCTAGCTAGCCCACCGCACAGGGAAAACTTGCTGGATTCGTCGTTCACGGACGTTGGCTTCGGTTACGCCAACAACGCTGATTACACCTCCGCCGGCGGGGGACCAATGACCATAGTGGTGGCTTTCTACGGTAAGCCAGCGGCCGCTACCACACCAGTCCACCACTCCTCAACACCCGCAGCGTCAACAACCCCCACCGATTCTCCTTCGACTCCGGCCCACCACACCGTCCCTTCCACCTCAAGTAAGGCTAAAGCCGGTTCCTCCGCGGCCCAAAAATCCGACCACGCATCTAGCTCGTCGCCGTCTACGGTGCCAACGCCCAATACCGTCGCCGCTAAGCCACAGGCTTCCCAACCTACCACCACCGATTCGGCCAAAGGCGGCGTAACCCTGTCTTACCGCACTTCTAACGCCCAGTTAGCTTTTGCGCACTTACCGGAAGCCAGCTACGCAACCGGGTTCGCGGCTTTCGCCGGGCTGGCGGCCATGGGGCTCTGGATTACCAGACACCTGCTTGGCGTGCGCCGGGTCTTCGCCTACGGTGAAACGTTCGTAATCAAACATCCTTTGCTGGATATCTGCCTGTTGACGATAGGCGCGGCGGCGTTCCTGCTGCATCAAACCGCTGGCTTCATCATGTAAAAATACTTGACTAGTCAAGTATTTTT
>CAZWRI010000141.1:0-1755 GCA_964636115.1 uncultured Candidatus Saccharibacteria bacterium
ACTTGACTAGTCAAGTATTTTTACAATCTGCCCTTAACGATCTGGGTGGCCTTGTCCAACTGTGGATCCTGACCAGCCTGGCTGCCGGCTTTGACCAAAATGTCTGGTGTTATCCCCTGTTTGTCGATATTTTTGCCGTCAGGCGTGTACCACCGGGCAATGGTAATTTTGATTTCCGAGCCGTCAGACAGATGTTCGACTTCCTGCACGCTGCCTTTACCGAAGCTTTTCTGCCCTACAAGCACGGCGTCGTGGTTATCATGGAGCGCGCCGGCGGTTATCTCGCTGGCGCTGGCACTACCGCCGTCAATCAAAACAACGGTGGGTAGTCCATGTAGCAAATCGTCGCCGTCAGCCTTTTCGGTGTCGATGACGGTGCTGCCGCGGCGCTCGGAAACCACTGTTTGGTTAGGTTCCAGCCACAAGCTGGAAACTTTGACGGCGGCGTCCAAATAGCCACCTGGATTACCGCGTAAATCCAGCACCACCGCTTTGACGCCTTTGGACTTGAACTCTTTGGCGGCCTTGGTGGCCAGGTTGCCGGTATCGCTAGTGAACTGGTTGATGGTCATATAGCCGATACCGTCCGCTTCGCGCCAGGTGACGCTGGGGATAGTGATGTTCTGACGGGTTATGGTGACGTCAAATGGGTTGCCACCGTCACGGACAATCGACAGCGTCACCTTAGTACCAGCCGGTCCGCGGATTTCATCCACCACGCTATCGACGCTTTTGCCACTGGTAGATTTGTTATCCACGGCGGCAATGACGTCTTTGGGTTTTAGGCCGGCTTTGGCTGCCGGGAAGCCGGCGATCGGCGACACCACCACGACCTCGCCGTTGGCGTCGGCGTCCAGTTGGGCACCAATACCGGATATGGTACCGGATAATTCCTGGTTAAAGTCCTTAGCGTCCGTGGGATTGAAGTATTCGGTATAAGGATCGCCGGTGGCGGCCACCAGGCCTTCTTTGGCGCCGTTAATCAATTTGGTAGGGTCCAGGTTACCGTCAAAATCAGAACGCAGCAAATCGTACACCTGGTCTACCGATGAATAGTTCAGCTCCGTGGGCAACTTGGGGTTTTCGCTGAGCCCGTTGATCTTAAGATCGCCACGGCCCACACTGACGCCGGCACCAAAAAGTAGTACCGCAACGGCCAAGCTGGCCACTACTTTCAGTAGTGGCCAGCGCTGAGCCGGCTTGTGGTTGGGTTTATTCACTTATCCTTATTATAGCTTAATGGAAGTAGATGTAGGTCAGCCCGGAACCGTTGATGCTCATTTCCGAATAACGGCCGTCCAGGTTGTAGTTGTACTGGCTGACGTAAATGGTGCTACCGCTGACGGCTTCGACCCACATGGCGTGGCCGTAGGCGCCGCCCATGCTGATGGCTACCGAGTGCACACGTGGTGTCGAACCGGTAGAGATGCCGGCCGCCCGGGCGTCACCGGGCCACTGATTGGCGTTACCAACCCCGCCCCAGTAGGGCATGTCGCCGTAAGTTTGATAGACTTTCCAGGCGGTGTAGCTGACGCATTCGCGGTTATACATGCCCCAACTATCAAGTAAACTGTCTTGCGCTACCGGATAATCCCACCTTGACGGATAGCCGCCATGGCCAGGATCGCCAGAAACCGGCACCCCACCTAGCGCGTGGTTCTGAGCCAGCTGCTGGGCGCGCAATTTGGCGATTTCAGTATTGTTCTTGTTGATGGCGGCGTTGTCGGCGGCGATCTGTTCCTGGGTGTAAGACAA
>CAZWRI010000142.1:0-3000 GCA_964636115.1 uncultured Candidatus Saccharibacteria bacterium
CTTCGTAGTGCTTGCGCAGGCCTTTTAAGATGGCCAAAGTCTCCGAAGCTGTGGTTTCTGGTACTTGTACCGGCTGGAAGCGGCGCTCCAAGGCGGCGTCCTTTTCCACGTAACGGGTATACTCATCCGTGGTGGTAGCACCGATCATGCGGATCTTGCCGCGCGCTAAGCTAGGCTTAAGGATGTTGCCGGCGTCCATGCTACCTTCGGCCGAGCCGGCGCCGACTATCAGATGCAGTTCGTCTATGAAGACGATAGCGTTTTTGTCCTGCTCCAGTTCGGCAATGACTTTTTTAAGTCGGTCTTCAAATTCACCACGATATTTGGTGCCGGCGATCATGCCGGCCAGGTCCAAAGTGATGATCTTTTTGTCCAATAGACTGTCGGGTACTTCCTCATTGACGATCCGCTGGGCGATGCCTTCCACAATAGCCGTCTTACCCACGCCGGGCTCGCCGATCAGGACGGGATTGTTTTTGGTCCGACGGTTAAGGATAGTGATGACCCGTTTGATCTGGGCTTCGCGCCCGACCACGGGATCCAGCTTGCCGTCTTTGGCCATGTCCGTCAGGTTGGTGCCAAAGAATTCTAGAGCCGACTTGTTGCGCGAGCCTTTACCACGCCGGGCTCCGGTCCCCGTCGCCCGGTCAGCGTCCTCGTGCTGCTGCCGGTTCAGGAACTGCTCGACTTCGTTGCTCAGGGCGTCCACGTCCAGGCTCATGTCGCGCAGCAAGGTAGTGGCCCGAGCGTTCTTTTGGCTCAGGATGCTGTACAAAATATGCTCGGTACCGCAATAGTCCTGATTGAACTCCTGAGCGATTTCCCAAGCCATCTTAAGTGTCAGTTTGGCGGTCTCTGATAAACCCTTGCCGCCGATGTTGATAACCAGTGTCTTAGGAGTTAGGTTCAGTGCAAGTCGCGCCCGGTCCAAAGTGACGCCGGCGCCTTCCAGGATTTTAGCGCCCATGGACTCGCTTTGGGCCAGCACCCCCAAAAGTAGGTGTTCCGTGCCAATATAGGCACTGCCACTGGCCCTGGCGATGGCGTCCGCGTGTTTCAGGCTTTGCAGCGCGTTATTGGTCAGGTGGTTTAAAAACTCTTGAAAATCAGGGCTACTTGGAATCATAAGTGTAATTCTATAATATCACGAGTTAGCACTCCCATGTCAAGAGTGCTAACTCGGGCAGTTTCGTAATTCCTACTCGCCGTGTTCGTCGATGGCTTTGAGGAGACTGTCCTCCAGCTCGGATTTCTTCTTAAGCTTCTGGACTACCGGCTTGGACTCCACGATCACCGGTTCGGCGGCTTTCTCTTCGGACGGGGCACCGGCGTTTTCGGCTTCCACGTCTAACTCAAATCCGGTAAGCTTACCAGCCAAGCGAACGTTCTGGCCAGACTTGCCGATGGCAATGCTCAGCTGATCCTCGGCCACGATGACCTTGGCTTTCCCGCCTTCTTTAGACAACTCGACGCGTTCCACGTTGGCCGGCTTCATCGCGTTAGCGATGAAGGTGGCGGTGTCGTCGTCCCAGACCACGATGTCTATCATTTCCTGACTGCCTATCTCGTCCCGCACGGCATTGATTCGCGTGCCATGACCGCCAACAAAGGTACCTACCGGATCGACGCCCTGTACGTTACTCTTAACGGCGATCTTACTCCGGACACCCGCCTCACGGGCGATAGCCTTTATCTCTACGGCGTCGTTGTCCATTTCGGGTACTTCCGAGCGGAACAATTGTTCAACGAATTCCTTGCAGCCGCGGCTAACGATCAGCTGCGGTCCGCGGAAGTTCTTTTCCACGTCCTTTAAGAAAAACTTAAGACGCTGGCCGGGGTAATAGCGTTCACCTTGAATCTGTTCACTAACCGGCATCAGACCCTGGGCCCGGCCCAGCTCCACGCGAACCAGGCGGCCTTCCACGCGGCTGACCACGCCGTTCACGACGGTGCCGATCTTGTCCTCGAACTCAGCCATGACGATCTCACGCTCAGCTTCCCGCAAGCGCTGCAGGATTACCTGCTTGGCGGTCTGGGCGGCTACGCGACCAAAATCTTCGACTTTTTGCTCGATTTCAATGGTGTCGCCAACTTTGGCGTTCTTCTTCATGACCTTGGCCTGGGCCAGGCTCATCTGGGTATTTTCGTCTTCGACTTCGTCTACCACCTCTTTAACAACATAGGCGCTGACTTCGCCGGTGTTCAGATTCATATTGACACGCACTTCCTGTTCGCGGTCACCGTAATCACGGCGCCAGGCGGCGGCCAAAGCTTGCTGCACAATTTCCTGCACCTGCTCTTCCGGCAGGTTCTTCTCCTCGGCAATCACGCGGATCGCCTGTGCTAGTTGTTTAAAATCCATTTCCATATTTTTTACCTTTCTAAATTGTCTGCTATGAAAAAATCCGACCTGCCGGCCGGATGATCTGGAATTAAGTATAGCATGAATAGGCGAATAAGTATAGTCTGGTATCAATGAGTACCGAGAGGCACAGGCCATTTGACGAGATCAAGGATCATCGGCTGCTCTACGCGGCTTCCCACCGTACCCTCAGGACAATCGGCAAGTTGAGCATCGGCTTCAAGGCTTACGGACTAGAGAACGTTCCCCGACAGGGAGGCGCACTGCTTACCACCAACCATCGCCATTGGCTGGAGGTCTTCATGGGCCAATCCCTGGCTCCCGGCAGGCACATATCGATCGTCATGAAAGAGGAGGCCTATCATAACCCCGTCCTGCGCTATTTCTTCACCCGATGGCAGACCATACCCGTAAATAGAAGCGATCCCCAGATAGGCACTTCCCGGGAAGTAATTTCCCGGCTCAAGGATGGCCGATTGGTTGGCGTAGCGTTCGAAGGCACCCGCAGTCAGGGAGAGCAGCTCGGCGACGTCCAGAGAGGAGCCGCCTTTTGGGCGCGTAAGGCACAGGTTCCCACGATACCTACCGCCATCCGTGGCGGCGATTCTTTTCCACAGGCTTTACTCCACCGAAGTCCG
>CAZWRI010000143.1:0-2164 GCA_964636115.1 uncultured Candidatus Saccharibacteria bacterium
GCAAAGACGGCCGTGGCCAGCACATCGGCCCTTACAATGTCCGGCCCGGTGATTGTCACACTTAATAAACTGTTGGCCGGTTTACCAGTTTTAGGGTTAATGATGTGCTGGCCACGCTCGTAACTACCGCTGGTGGCCACCGCGCCGTTAAAAATACTTAACTTGTTAAGTATTTTTTCACGGTCGCGCGGATCCTGGATACCAATTACCCACTCTTTGGATCCGTCGCTGGCCGCTAAAATATCGCCGCCAACAGAAATGCAAAAAGTCTTAAATCGACCTTCTTTTTTAAGTATGTCCCCTACCTTTTTTATGGCCCAGCCTTTGACGTAGCCGGTGGGGTCGAACAGGCCATTAAAATAAGCGGAAAAGTAACCGTCGGTCAGCTTTTGGTACCGTTCGCACTCCAGCTTGACCATTTTCATCGGGCGGCTAAGTTTTTCATCACTGATTTCGCCCCTTTGGTAGCGGCTGAGCTCACTGTCCTCTTTATAAGGGCTGAAGTGCCGGTCGACCGATTCTAAAAACCCAAAAGCCAGATCAAAGAAAAATTCGTTCCGGGCGTCCGGGATATCGATGGTAACTCCCGTTCCCATTATGGTTTTTGACATTCTCATACATTTATCATTGCACATTTATTTAACAAGTAACATTTGGGCGTTGATAGATGTTAAATGATAAATAAATGCTAAGTAGTGCAATTGTGAAATGCTAAATTATGTCGTAGCTTTATTCAGGGCGTTTTGCAATGATTGTTCAAAGCCCTCGCTGGTGGTCGTAGCGCCGGTCACGAATTCTATATTGGCACTCTGGCCCTGGATGGCTTCCTGCTTAAGATACGGCTCGGCATAGGCGGTCACTTCCTGCGAATGGCCCTGGTCGTTGGGCATCTGCAGAAAACTGACGTCGGTGAGCTTGCCACCGCTGATCACGGCCGCCACCTGGACCATGCCATATGGGGTATCCGTGGCCGTACCGGTAAAAGTACCGTTCTTATAGGTAGTGGAGGCGACCGAGCTGCCTGACCCGGAACTACCGCTCGACTGGGTGGAAGCGCTTGCAACCGGGTTTAAATCCGTACCGCCCAAACTGGAGCCGGTCGGTGAACCGCTCTTATCTACGTATAGTCCTAGCCCGCCCAGAATCGCCACCGTCATGATGATTAAAATCGATTTTCTCATGCAGTCTAATACTATCAGCTGGCTGCTGAGTTTTAACTTAATGTCAGATTATGCTTGTGTCACGGGCCGATTTATTGTTATCTAATTAGTTATGGCAACACGCTACCTGGAACGGAAACGCACGGGTTTGCGCTCCTTCCAATACTTCCACGACGGCCGGCAAATCACAGCCAAAAACGAACTGGACTACTTCAGATCGATCGGCATACCACCGGCCTGGAAGGACGTCCGGATCGCCGCCAGCCATAATGCCAAGATCATCGCCACCGGCGTGGATAAGGCCGGCCGGATGCAATACATTTATAACCCCAAATTCCGGGCGCGACAGGAAAAAGAAAAATTTGAGCGCATCCTGCGTTTTGCCCGAGGCTTACCAAAGATGCGCCGCGTCACGACCGAGCACTTACAGCTACCGGGATTGCCCCGGGAAAAAGTACTGGCCTGTATTGTCCAATTGATGGACAAAGCTTATTTTAGGGTCGGTAACGAAGAATACGCCAAAGAGAACCAGCATTATGGGCTGACCACGCTGCGCAGCAAGCACACGGACGTCAAGGGTGATACCATCATCTTTGATTTTGTGGGCAAGAGCGGCCAGAAGCACCTTAAGGAAATAACCGACAAGCGGTTGGCCAAGATCGTCAAAAAGCTGGACGAATTACCAGGTTATGAGATTTTTAAATACGTGGGCGAGGATGGTGGACTAAAGGACATCCACAGCGAAGACGTCAATCTATACATCAAGGAGGTCATGGGCGAGGAGTTTTCGGCTAAGGACTTCCGCACCTGGGGTGGCACGCTACTGGCCAGCATCGAACTGTCACAGACCGAGCGTTCGCATTCCAAAAACGAGCGCAAGAAAGCCGTGACTGAGTGCGTGCGGCGTGTTGGCCAAAAAATTGGGAACACCCCCGCCCACGCCCCGGCCCACAACAACGACCCCACAGTCCAAAAAACCCACCTGGGCACCCAACAAAATTAAA
>CAZWRI010000144.1:0-2943 GCA_964636115.1 uncultured Candidatus Saccharibacteria bacterium
CGCGCCCCCCCCCCCCACCCCGGTGCTTAAGCTGGACTTCCGTGGCAAAACGGTTCTGGACGTTGGTAGTAGTACCGGCGGATTTTCGGATTACGCTTTACGCCAAGGGGCGGCTAAGGTGGTTGCCGTGGAGCTAGGAACCGATCAGATGCATCCCGCCGTGCGGGCCGACCCGCGGCTGGAGTTACACGAAAAGACCGATATCCGGGGCTTTAAGATGGTCGTCAAGCCGGATATAGTAGTGGCCGATCTAAGCTTTGTCAGCCTGCGCCAAGTGCTGCCAAGCATTAGCGCTTTGAGTAAAGGGGATACTCAGATCGTGGTACTGCTGAAGCCTCAGTTTGAAGCCTCGGACGACCAGTTAAACAGAGGTATAGTCAAAAACGAACGGCTGCGACGGCAGATCCTCAAAGATTTTGAGGCCTGGGCCAGGGGGTATTTTCAACTGCTTGCCAAAGCGGATAGCGATCTGGCCGGCGCTCACGGCAATCGGGAACGGTTCTACCTATTGCGGAAACTGGCTAAAGATAAGCTTCCAAGCCGGGCAGATCCAGCAACGTGATCTTGCCGCGGTGGTTGGTAATTAGGCCCCGGCGTTCCAGGTAGGCCAGTTCGCGGCTGGTGGTTTCGCGGCTGGAGTTGACCGAGCTGGCGATGTCCTGGTGGCGCAACGAGACCTGTAGAACCACGCCTTTAGAGGTGTCCTTGCCAAAGCGCTGGGCCATAGTCAGCAAAAACGACACCAGGCGCTCGCGTACCGAACCGTATTCCAGGTTGATGATGCGCTCGGAGTGGATGCGGTACATCTCCGTGACCATGTCCAGCACCGGGGCTAAAGCTTGGGTGTGACGCTGCATGAACTGACGAAAGTCGTCTTCGGCTACCCGCCAGACTACGGTAGGCGATAGGGTTTGATAAATAATGTGGCGTTCCTGGCCGCTGATCGCCCAGATCAGCGGGAAGATCTCGTGTTCTTTGCGGATTATCAGTAGATTCTCTTCGCCGTATTTACTGATGTTATAGGCTTTGACCAGGCCCTCTTGAATGTAAAAAACCCCTTTTGGGGCTTCTCCGGGACGAATAATAAACTCACCTTTTTTGTAGCTCAGCCGCGTGCCGCCGTGGAAGAGCTCCACTAATGCCTGGACCTGTTTATCAGTTGCCAGCATGTGCTCTAATTATGGCACACGGACAGATTTGGGCAAAGTCGAACTGGCTGAGCACAAGGTAAGAATGTGATATTAATCATCGTTTTTTAGTGAGGAAAATTACGGCCAATCAGGCTTAAAAGGAGCATGATGAAGCTACAACAAGGAGGCCATCATGGTGCACATCAGCGTGATCGAAGCTCGCTTAAGCCAAATG
Source organism: uncultured Candidatus Saccharibacteria bacterium (assembly GCA_964636115.1). Classification (GTDB taxonomy): domain Bacteria; phylum Patescibacteriota; class Saccharimonadia; order Saccharimonadales; family UBA10212; genus CAYUUT01. The sequence continues at coordinate 1,366 of CAZWRI010000144.1, forward strand.
GGTCTGCGCGTCTCGAAGTTATTCAAACCAGAGGTGCAGGAGCTGCAGAAGATTTTGGTGGAAGGGGAAGAACTGGTGCACGTGGTGCCCGGTCGCTATTTTGGTGGTTTCGCGCTTCTGGCGGCCACCGATCGGCGCCTGATACTCGTAGATAAAAAAGTAGCCGTCCTGGCTACCGAAATCATCCCTTACGACATGATTTCCGAGGTGGATTTTGGCGCCCGGATGATGGACGCCACGCTGGTGCTCTTCACGGTGAACAAGCAACATAGATTCACTTGCCTTAAACACCGCCTGAAACTGCGTGAAATGACCAATTATATCCAGCAGCGGGTGATGGAGCTAAGGTATTCCCAAAGCGCCATGCCACCGGCTCCGGCCGTCGATTCCCAGCAGGCGTACGCGCCCGTGCCTAACGCTCCCAGCGCTTTCCTGGACACTTGGCAAAGGCTGGCCCATCCACGGGCACCGCACTTTTCACAGAAAGTCGGCGCGGTGGTGGTCCATCACGCCCGTTGGCCATTGCCTAACCCCTATACCCAGACCTCGTTTATGATGAAGAACCAGTCTTACGGCACGACCTTGGGGCGATAAGGGGTTGCCAGATTAGCCATAAGGTGTTAGGCTAAATTCGGCGGTTGCTAGACCGATGCGAACATATGTCTCGCAGGGAGTGCGCCACGGCGCACGCTAACCTGAGGGGCTCGCATTTTAAGCTTAGTCACTACTCTCCTAGGTAAGTGCCCGGATAGCTTACAACCTGGCAGCCAGAATTCTCAATAGACAGGCCCACAAGGGGCGCTGTCGTTCTTCGAAAAGGAGGCCAGCCGAAGATGGCCAACTCGACGAAAATGAAGGCAATGCTTTTTTGCCTGATCTGCGGTAGTTTTTGGGGCGCTAGCGCGACCCCGCTCGCAGGGGGAGATCCGCCCCAACTGCAGCCGGAAAGGCACGCTGCACGAGTGCTCCAGAGCACACGCATGTTGCACTACTTCCAGGAAGTGGCCCAGCTGAAGCAGCAGATCCCGACGGTTCGTCGTCAAGCGTGGCTGTGGCAGAAGACCGAGCCGGCACCCACCACTCCGACCGAATATCTGGAGCGACGGGTAGTCAGCGTGAAGGTGCTGCATTGGCAACTACGGTTGTGGCAGCACCGCTTGGCGGCAGCCAAGCGGGCCGTCGGGCCCGGGGTTTTGCCGTACCGGCACTTTGGCTCGTGCCTGGGTGCCGTGAACTATCTGTTCGGTGGTCGCTGGGATCATCAGCGGGCCGTGATGGTGGTAGGGCGCGAATCGCACTTTTACCCGGATGCCGCCAATGGTTCGCACCTGGGCTGCGCCCAGGAAAGCGATGGCATGCGGTCGACGTATCTCAAGGGGCCTTGGAACGATCCGTACTGGAACGTCCGGGCCATGCTTGCGGTGGTCCAGAACGGCGGCTGGTGCAACTGGGATCTGTACAACTACTGTGGTCCCGGAGGAGAATTCTAGGATGCGGAGGGGTGGGGGGGGGGGGGGGGCGGGGGCCCCCCCCCCACACCCCCCACGATAATAGTTTTGATTTTTTTTTTTATATTTG
>CAZWRI010000145.1:0-3385 GCA_964636115.1 uncultured Candidatus Saccharibacteria bacterium
ATCACCGCCATCGCGGAGTTGGTTGTTCCTAAATCGATTCCTATAATTTTTGCCATATTATTCCTCCTTCAATTCTTCGTTGATTAATACTTGAGTGATGTTTGATCCTGCTATCCTTTCAAGTTCTTCCAAACCGCCATAGAACTCAATAATATAAGAAGCGGGAACACCATGATCTAGTCCAATTTGAATTCCTTGGGCCACACCAAAAGCATTGGTATCGGCTCTCATTTCTCTGAACTCTCGGTTTAATCTTTCAATTCTCTCAGGGTCATCACCCGGCTCCGCTACTAGTTCAACCGCCGATCCTTGTAAAAATTCTTTGAGGTTGGCCATTATTTCTTCTCCATTTTGACTTTAACTAGGGCGTGGCGGATGATTTCGTCGCCGATTTTGTAGCCTGGTTGAAGTTCCTCGCAAACAACTTCAACCAGATCTCCGGCGCCCGCCTGTCCGGCAGGCAGGTCTTCGACGCTGATTGCTTCGTGCAGTTTGGGGTCAAACGGTTCTCCAACGGTTTTGATCCGTTCGACTCCAAGCTTGGCAAAACAATCTGTAAATTGCTTTTCCACACCCTTGATGCCTTTGACGTAATCGCTGTCTTTGAGCTCTTTGGGCGCGTGCTTAAGCGCGCGGTCCAGGTTATCTAGCGCGGGCAGCAGTTCACGGACGACTAAAGCTTTGTAGAAACTGCCCAATTGAGCCTTTTCTTCCTCTGTTCGGCGGCGCACGTTCATGGCATCAGCGCGTTCGCGCTGCAGCGCTTCGGTTAGCTCAGCAATCTGTTGCTCTAAATCTTTCAAGGTTGGCTTTTTAGGCATGAAGGGTCTCCTCCAGGGTTTTGCCGGCGCGGCCGACCAGGCCCATCACGTCCTTGTAGCTCTGCCTGGTCGGCCCGAGCACGCCAATGTAGCTGTTATCGGAAAACGGGCTGCGGAATCGGCTGATGATTAAGGACGCGCCGGCGCTGCGGCCGATAGGATTTTCGCGGCCGATGTAAACGCTCAAGGGTTTATTAGGTGCGGCTTCATATAGCCAGGGCTGTAAATTATCCAGTAGTCGCGCCACCTCTTGCACTTGTCCTGGGTGCATAAATTCGGGCTGGCCAAACAAATTGGAAAGACCGCTCATATATAACTCGTTGCCAATCGTGGCCAAACCTAGGTTATGGGTTAGCTCAACCAGTGTGTCAACAGTGTTACGGATGGTCAGCTCTGGTTGACCGCCAGCCTGTACACGGGCGGTCAGAGCCCGATTGGCGTGTGGTTTACCCTCGATTTCGTTCAGATTATTAACGTAATAACGATAACCCTTGTCCGTGGGTACCCGTCCGGCACTAGTGTGTGGCTGCGTGATGTAACCCAGCCGCTCCAACTCGGCCATCTCGGCCCTAACGGTAGCACTGGAAACGTCAAAGGCCTTTGCCAGCAAGCTGCTGCCCACCGGGCTAGCAACCTCGGCGTATTGTTCTATGATCGCGGCTAGTATTTTCTCTTGTCGTGGCGTCATTTTTGCACTCTTAAGTCCTAAGTGCCAGTTTATAAGAGCTGGCACTCAGCTGTCAAGAGTGCCAGACAATCACCAGGCCTAAAAATAAAATTATGCTTTACATAAATTAAATTCTGTGTTATAATACATTGACACTAAAGGGTGTCGGAGGAGTATTAGAACGATGGAACGATCAAGCAGAAACACTGCCCAAGATTGGGAAGCTATACTGGCGGAAGAAGGCATGCCTTCTGAACTGGAGCGGCCCGATGAAATACCAAGTGGCGACGCTTTAGACGTAGCTGACCCCGAGTCCGCCGCCGCACGGGCCGAAGACGCCACAATAGAAGACGACAGTGAAGCTATCTTTGATAGCCCCACCGAAGTTGAATCAGAATAATTAAAGGAGAGATATGTCTAGCACGAACCTAGAACCCGCAAACCGAGAGCGTGCCGCACGCATGCTCGAAGTAATAAACGCCGATCAATACGCCGAAGAGCTCGCTGACCCCGATGCCCGGCAAGCGATCGGTTCACTGGTGCTTAGAAGCGCCCAAAAAGGCATGGAATTAACCCCTGCCTCTTTAGACTACGCAGTCGAGACCTTTGGCCGCCATGGGCTAAGCCAGGAGGAATTCGTGGCCTTATTGGGTGACTTAACGGATTTCACTCCCACCGAATCCGAAAACAGGCTAAGAGCAGCCCACGTGGCTTTAGAAATCAACCGTTCGGAACACGGTGAAGCCAAGGGGACCGACAGCGTCCGCGAGGCCGCCGAGCAGCGAGTAGCCCGCATCAAAGAAATAATGGACGTAGTGGCCGTGGTCGAAGCGGTCACCGGCGAAAAAATGGACGCCGACGAAGTACTAGGGTTTGCCGACGACTATCGTCAATACCTGATAATGGAAGGTCACGACCCGGAAAATCCCGATCAAAGCAAGGCGATCGAGACCCACGGTCCCTTGGAGGACCTTTCGCGCGCTTCCACGCACGAGCTGGGCAGATTCCTGCTTAACCGCCACGGCATCCGTACCGAGCCCGAGACCGACGACGATCCGGAAGACGAGTAAGGGAGACTGGCTTAATGGCTGAACGGTCCAGGCCTACCATATCCTTAGACGACCTAGAAACAATCGCCGAGACTCAGGTCAGCGATCTGGACAGGTTAGGACTGGCGGGGCTGCCTTCAGCCTTGGAAGCCTATGGCATTACTGACCAAGATAAGGTCACTGAGATTATCCAGGCGGTCGCCAAGATCGCCTTTAGACAGATTTCAGCTGCCGTCCACCCCGACGTGGTTGACCAGGAACAACTGAGTGAGACCTCACTGCAGCAATTCCGGCTGGTCTTGGACGCCATCAAACGTATCAACGCCGATCCCTCCGGGTCTCTCAGGCAGTTGATCCTAAAACCATCGACCGAGGACAGGGCCAGGATAGGCAACATCAAAGAGCTGGGCCTGGCCCGCCAGTTGAATGAACACATCGGCGAATTAAGACGACAAAAGGTGGAACTGCTTTACATGACTCCCTATAAGGAGCTCTTCGGCTTGGCCGATGGCGAAGAACTGCACCTGGACGTATCGCCGCGCTCTTTCCAATACTATCCGGACGATTTCGTACTCAGGATCCCTGATCCTACGACCACCAGCGCCGAGATCGCCGTCAGCGGGAACAAACTTGAAGTACGGAAGTTGAAACTATTCAGCCAGCAGGCAGACGCTAACCTGGGACGCCTGAAGAAAGCCGCCGCCGCTAATCCGTCGTTTTTTGATAACATGGGCAATCTGATAAATGAGACTTTTAACCAGGCCCGGATCATCGGCGCCGTTAAATCCGACGTTTCGCCGTTCCCTTCTACTGATCTGACCGACCCCGATGAGCTGACCAAAGCATCC
>CAZWRI010000146.1:0-2146 GCA_964636115.1 uncultured Candidatus Saccharibacteria bacterium
CCACGGGCGCGCCGTGGGCCATGGCCTCCAGACCCGGTAGGCCAAAGCCCTCGCTTAAACTAGGGAACACGTAGGCCGCCGTGTTTTCGTAAAGCCACCTTAATTGACCCTCGCTGACATAGTCCGTAAAAATTACTTGACTAGTTAAGTAATTTTTACGGACTCGGGCTTCAATCTGCTTATATAACAAATCCCGTTTACCGGCTAACACTAGCTTAAGATTAGGGTAATCCTCTAATAGCAACCCGTAAGCTTCCACCAGGCGCCAGAGGTTTTTGTGCGGCAAAGGCCGGCCCACGTACATGATGAACTTCTGGCCAACTAAGTCTTTAAGGGGTTCGGTCTTGGCGGTAATCTTATCGGCGGCTTCGTAGGTTACGGATATCTTACCTGGATCAACTTTGGCGTAACTGGCCAGATCCTCCTTGACGAACCTGCTAGGGGTAACAAGGTGTTTGGAGCTGCGCGCTACCCGTCGCACCACCCATTTGTAAACTAATTGCTTAAAGCCGAAAACCAACCGGTTTTTGGAAGGATTGCGGAACCGGGCGGTGGTCAGGTCGTGAATAGTGGTTACTTTGGGGCCTAGATAAAGCACTGGTTGCTGGGCGGCGGTAAAGTGCACCAAATCACATTTGATACCGTAAATCTGCCACACCAGAGTGTACTGTTCCTTAAAACCGAACTCGTTGACGTCGCACTTTTCCACCTGGAAATCGGGAGCTATTCGGCGGAAGAAATCCAAGCGCTGGCTCTTGGCCAGAATTACCATTTCCGGCCGGTCTTTGAGCCGGTGCAGATTTTCTATCAACTTATCGACGTAGCGGCCGGTTGTGGTACCAGATTCCCGGGCGTCAATGACTATTTTCATGTCCTGGCCTTCCTATTAACCGCCACCATTTCCGGCGCAACGCGCGCAGCCTTTGCGCGCCCGGGGGCAGATCGGCGATTATCAAAGATTCGATGTAGGCGACCGGTACTTGGCGCCGCCTTTGAATGGCATGGCGCTGTAACAGTTTTTTGGGCCATAACAGAGTGCCTACCGCCAGCGCCTTGAGCAGCGCGCCGAACTGGCCGCGCCGGGCCGCCTGGAGCGTGAATCCCAAGTAGGCGACCACCAGGCGCGGCCAGATCTTTGGCATCAACGCCCACGGCACGTTTTTCCAGAGCAGTAAGGGCAGGTTCTTGAGTGTCTGGTAGGTGGTGAAATCTTTGATTTGGCCGCTGGTGACACCGCCTTCGTGATAAGCCAGGGCTTTTGGCTCAAAGCCGACTTTCCAGCCGGCCAGTTGGGCGCGGAAACTAATGTCCACGTCCTCGTAGTAAGCAAAGAAATCTTCGTCAAAGTAACCTATTCGCTCGAATAGCTTGGTGCGGTACAGACTGGCGCCGCCGGAGGCCCCAAACACCCAGGTATCCTTGTCGTAGCGGTTGAGCTCCGTTTCCGCGCGGCCGCGCGGAAACGGCAGACCCCAGACGCTGTAACACTCGCCCGTGCTGTCCAATGATTTCCTATCGGCGCTCAAAAGCTTGGAAGTCACGATACCGGCCTTTGAATGCGCTTCCATGAAAGCGACCAAGTGCTTCAGCCAATCCTTATCCGCCACGGCGTCGTTATTAAGTAGCGCCACGTATTTAGCGCCGTCTGCCAGGGCTTTTTTAATCCCCGGGTTGACACCCCCGGCAAAGCCCCGGTTGCGTCGATTTTCCAGAACCGTAATTTCAGGGAACTCACGTCTAATCAAAGCTACCGAGCCGTCGGTCGAAGCGTTATCCACCACTATTATCTGGGTGCTCAAACTTTGGTCGAGCAACGACTTTAAACAGGCGGTCAAATATTTGGCGCCGTTAAAATTGGGGATTACCGTATAAATCTTAGGCATAGCTTATGAGTGGTTAGCGTCCGTACCGTTCCAGGAATCTTTGGCGGTCCTGATTATAGGTGCCGTCTCTGGAATGCAAGGTCGTCAACTGTTTGTCGTGGTATCTGTACAGACTTAAGTATGACTTATTTTTAGCAAACCTGCGCCTGGCATGGGCCATTTTCAGCCACATGTCCCAATCCTCGCATACGATCCGTTCGTCCCAACCGCCGGCTGCCAACACGGCTTCCCGACTAACGGCCGTGGAAGAGCTCATCATGACG
>CAZWRI010000147.1:0-1994 GCA_964636115.1 uncultured Candidatus Saccharibacteria bacterium
CTCTCCGCAAAAACTTTGGACGTTGTTGTTATTTTGTACTGGTGGGGGCCCGGCCTCGGCCGGGCCACCTTCCCTAACCATAGGGTCGCTCATCATAGGATGATGGCCGGTGATTATCGGCTTGCTAGTGGGATCGGGCACGTGTTTATGGGGTTTACTGATATCGAACACCCGATCATTGTCATCGTCTCTGGGCATAGATTATTCCTCGCCTCCGTTAGTTCTTTGCCAACGGTGAGTGGCATCGACAATTCCGGCAAAGCTATGATAGTTCAGGCTGGCGCCGCCTACTAAAAAGCCGCCTACGCCCGGTACGCCCAGAAAACCAGAAATAACGTCCGGCACCACGCTGCCGCCGTAAAGTACCCGCAGACCTTTGGCGGCCTTGGGGCCAAAAACGTCTTTTACGTAGTTACGGATGTAATCTACCGCTTCGGTAACCTGCTCTGGTTTAGCCACGTTGCCGGTACCGATTGCCCAAACCGGTTCGTAAGAAATGACCAGCGCTCCGACTTCCGCGGCAGTCAGGTCTGAAAGTCCGGTCATCAGTTGGTCGTGCAACACCTGCTTGGTCTCGCCCTCCTTGCGCTCGGTTTCCGTTTCGCCCACGCACAGGATGGGAGTAATTTGGTTACGCACCGCGGCCGCCACCTTGTCACGTACCATGTCCAGGTCCTCGTGGAAGACGTGCCGCCGTTCGCTGTGGCCCACGATGACGTAATGTGCCAAGTCGCGCAACATCGTAAAACTGACCTCGCCCGTAAAGGCGCCATCGTCCCTAAAGTAAGCGTTCTGGGCAGCCAGACGGAATTTACGCCGATCGATCTGCAGGCTCATGGGCTGAAGGGTGAGCATGCTCGGCGCCAGCACAACCTCTATGTCCTGGTGAATCCTAATCCGCTCCTGCAGCCGGTGGACCAAAATACTGGCTTGCGAAGCGTTCAGATGCATCTTCCAGTTGCCAACAATCAGTATCCGGCGCATTGCCCACCTTTGGTTCGAATCATAAGCGTTATTTGACCTTATTGTAACGCTATTTGGTCTCTTTGTTCAACAAAGCTTCCACACCGGGTAGCGTTTTACCAGCCATCAAATCCAAACTGGCGCTGCCACCAGTGGATACGTGGCTGAAATCGTCAACCAGCCCTTCCGCCTCCACGTAAGCCACCGTGTCACCTCCACCCACCAGCGTGAATGGTTTACCTGGGCTTTGGTTGTGCTCGCCGATCATAGCTTCCACGATCGTATGGGTCCCGTGGGCGAACGGGTCGTGAGCGCCGGCCAAACCCTTGGTTTCGGTCACGCCGCAGGGGCCAGCCCAAACGACGGTCTTGGCGATCTTAATGGCACCGGCGATTTTAGCCGCGCTTATTGGGCCCACGTCCAATATCATCTCCTCCGCGGCCACGGTATATGCAGCCGATTGTGGCGTTTTGGGGTAGGCCTCGATGTCAGCCAAAGTGTTATGTGCCAAATCTACCACGCGCGTGGCGGATTTACCGTTCATGTCCGTGGACACGACCACGTCCTGAGGGACAAAAAAGCTGAATGCCCGCTGGCTGGCGGCGGTCTTTGCTAGTTCCAGCGTAGATTTAGCGGTATCCAGAGCATCGGGTTCACTCAGACTTTTGCCAACCTGGTAGCCCTGGACGATCAGAAAGTCGTTTGCCAGAGCTCCGCCTACCGCCACGCAATCAGAGAGTTCTATTAGTTTTTTTAACACGTCGATCTTGTCGCTGATTTTGGCCCCGCCTACTATTGATACTAATGGTCGCTGAGGATCGGACATTACCCTGGTTATGGTATCCACCTCTTTTTCTAATAACAGGCCGGCAACGGCCGGCAGCAGCCTAGCTATGGCGTCGGTGCTGGCGTGTGCGCGGTGCACCACGCCAAAGCCGTCCTGAACAAAAAGTTGGGCCCCGGTGACGCCGGCCAAAGACTCGGCAAACGCGGGGTCATTCGTTTCTTCGCCGGGCTGGAAACGCAGGTTT
>CAZWRI010000148.1:0-4479 GCA_964636115.1 uncultured Candidatus Saccharibacteria bacterium
GTTGATGCTTATGCTATAATCATGGCAAATGCGTGCCCGTAATTTCTATAGATTCGGACCCGCGAAGGATTTCTAGAAAATATGAAAATAAGTCAAAAAACCAAACCAGGACAAACAGGGGACAGCTAACCAAAATGAGTATACTGAGTGGGGTATCGGAGTTTTTTGGCCTGGACATGGGTACCACCGCCCTGCGGGCCGTCCAGCTCCGTGGCAGTGGCGCCGTAAAGACCCTGGATCGTTACGGTCAGATACCCGTACAGGGGACGGCGGCCTTGTCCGACGCCAAAATCGACCGTGACAAGATGGGCCAAAGCGTCCACGACCTTATTAAGCAATTAGGCATATCGACTAAGAACGTCGCCGTTAACCTGCCGTCAAACCGCGTCTTTATAACCGTTTCCGACTGGGCTCAGATGCCGGAAGCGGAATTGGCCAAGACCATCCGCTATCAGGCTGAATCGATCATTCCCACGCCGTTGGCTAAATCCAAACTGGATTGGATCGTGGTTGGTCCTTCACCAGCCGACCCCAAGAAGGTAGAAGTTCTATTATCGAGCGTTGCTAACGAGTTCATAGAAGCCCGCCTGGACATGCTCGAGGCCGTGGGCCTGAACGTCATCGCCTTTGAGCCTGACAGCATGGCGCTCGTACGAGCAGTGGTGCCGGCCGATTCCGGCGCCCCGAACATGGTTTTGGACATCGGTCACGCTAGCACTGACTTAGTGATTACCATGAACGGCGTGCCGCGTTTGGTAAGGGCCATACCCACCGGGGCCCAAGCGCTGGTCCGGGCCGCCATGCAGAGTCTGAGCATTGATCAGACACAGGCCGAACAGTTCGTGTTCAAGTTCGGTGTGGGACGCGATAAGCTGGAAGGCCAGATCTATAACGCTATCATCGGAACCGTGGACGTTTTAATGAGTGAGATTGAGAAGTCGATCAAGTTTTTCCAGAACCGTTATACCAGCGTGCGCATCGACCGCATAATCGTTACCGGTGGGGCGTCGGCCCTACCGGAGTTCCCGCTTTACGTGGCCAATAAGTTCGGCCTGAACGTGGAGATCGGCAACGCCTGGCGCAACGTCAGCTTTCCGGCCACCCGCCAGGACGAATTGTTAGCGGTTTCCAATCACTTTGCGGTAGCAGCCGGACTGGCGGAGAGGCAGGAATAATGGCCAGCGTCCAGTTCAACCTGCTGCCTGACGTCAAACTGGAGTACATCCGGACCCAGCGCAGTAAGAACCTGGTCGGCACCATCGCGCTGTTAGCCGGCGCGGCGGCCCTGGCGATTTTCTTGATCGTCCTGTTCACGGTCGAAGGCGTGCAGCGCAAACAACTTAATGACTCCAACAGCGCCATCACCCAGACCACCAACCAGCTCAAAGCCGTTACCGGCCTGGACCAGATTCTGACGGTCCAAAATCAGCTCAATACGCTCAGCACCTTGCATCATCAGAAGCACGCGGTCTCAAGGCTCTTTACCTATCTGGCCGAGCTGACGCCCAGCAATGCCCACATCAGCCAGCTGAACCTTGATACGACCACCAATTCACTGAAAATCAGTGGCGCCGCTAAATCGCAGGATACCGTCAACACCTTCATAGACGCGCTTAAGTTCACTACCTACAAAGTAGGCGCGACGGACAGTGCGCACACGGCCTTCCCGTCAGTCATAGAAAGCACCTTTAGCATCAGCTCCGGGTCGGTGGATTACGGTCTGACCATTACTTACGATCCACAGCTTTTCAGCAATAGCCTGTCCGCAACTCCCACGCTGACCGTACCCAAGCAAATAACTACCCGCTCGGCGCTGGAAGATCCCAGTAACGCGTTGTTCAACAGTAAGGGTTCCGGGGGAGGTAATTAAGATGGCGGGTTTAGGCGCTTCCGTAAAGCACCTAGAGATCGACAAAGCTCGATCCAACGCCACGGCCGTGATCGCCGTGGCCACGGTGGTCGTGGTGTTCTGCCTGATGAGCACCAAAGCTCTCCTAAGCCAAGCGGCTTACCAGAGGCGGGTGGTAAACGCCCGGCACGCCGGCCTGCATCAGCTCCAAGCCAACCTGAATGCCGCTAACCAGCTGGTGACCCAATACACGCAGGTCTTTGAAGGGACCAACCCCACCAACGTGATTGGCGGCGCCAACGACAAGAGCGCCACGGCCACTCCACCGAACGGCGACAATGCCCGTATAGTCTTGGACGCCTTACCCTCTAAGTACGACTTTCCGGCTCTTTTGACCAGCGTCAACTATCTATTGTCTAAAAACAACATCCATTCAGCTACCATTTCCGGCACTGACGACTCGGCTACTACCAGTAACCAGGCGTCCAACAATCCTCAGCCGGTCACCATCTCCCTGACCGTTAGCGGTACTTCCAGTTACGGTAACGTCCAGAACCTGATTAACGATTTTGGGCGCTCCATCCGGCCTTTTGACATCACCGGCGTCCAGTTCAGCGGCAGCGACTCCGCCCTGTCCTTCAACATGACGGTAAATACCTATTATCAACCGGCCAAATCACTTGATCTGACCACGCAGGAGGTACATTAATGCAGCGCAAAGACATCCTTACACTGGGCCTGACGGCCTTCGTGGCGGCGATCTTTTCGTTTATTGCCGCTGGCCTGATCTTCAATTCGCCCAGCAAACACAATTCGACCGCTCCGGTAGTAACGGCTATCAGCCCGACTTTCCCGGACGTCAAGAACGACCCTAATTACAACTCTTTCCTGAATGGCCAGGCGCTTGATCCCACTCAGCCGATCCAGATTGGCAACAACAGCAATAACACGCCATTTAACGGGCCGTCACAGTAAGGGGCGGGTTAAGTGAACGTCCTTTCGCCAACCACCCAGGCGCACGTCGAAGACGCTTTGGTTAACGACGGGCTGATTACCCGGGAGGAGTTGGATAACCTTAAGGCCGACGCCGAACGAGCCCACCAACCGATATTCAGCTTGCTGATCGCCGAAGGTCGCATTACGGACGAACAGTTGACCAAGGCTTTGTCGGTCGCCAGCGACGTGCCGTACGTGAACCTGACCAAGGCTTACATAGATCCCAAGATATTGGCGCTATTACCACAGGAAATAGCCGAAAACTACATGGCCGTGCCGTTAGGCGAGATGCAGGGACGGCTGGTGGTGGCCATGTTGGACGCCGACAACGTCCAGGCGGTGGACTTCCTGAGCAATAAGATCGGCCGCCCGCTAAAGATTTACGCCGCCAGCGAAACCGGCATCCGCCACGTCCTGAGCCAGTATGGCCAGGTATTGGAAAAAGGCGTCGGCTCGCTACTGGAGGGCGGAGACTTATCCGCCACCAGCGTGGAAGGTGGCAGCAAGGTCGACGAGTTCAAGCCCGGTGCCGCCGGACGCGTCCAGACAATAGTGGAAGATTCACCGGTCAGCAAAGCCCTGAGCGCCATTTTGAATTTTGCCGCCAAAAACCGGGCCAGCGACGTGCACATCGAAGCGCTGGAAAAGGAATTAAAGATTCGTTGTCGGGTAGACGGCGTGTTGCGCGAAGTAATGAAGTTGCCCAAATCGGCCGAAGCACCGCTGATCAGCCGAATCAAAATTTTATCCAATTTAAAGATCGACGAACACCGTATTCCTCAAGACGGCCAGTTCACTATCCAGGTAGATAACCGCCCGATTGATCTGCGCGTGGCCATCAGCCCGGTGGTGTGGGGCGAACAGGTAGTGCTTAGGCTTTTGGATAAAACCGGCACCAGTCTGAAGCTTGAAGACATGGGTTACCGCGGACGGGCTTTGCGGCTCCTCCAGACGGCGCTAAAACAGCCGCACGGCATGGTGCTGACTTCGGGGCCCACCGGTTCCGGTAAGAGTACCAGCATGTACGCCATGATCCAGGAGATCAAAAACGACGCCATCAACATAGTGACCCTGGAAGACCCAGTGGAGTACAAAATCGACGGGGTCAATCAGATACAGGTTAACCCGGCGGTGGGACTGACGTTTGCGACCGGACTGCGTTCAATCCTCCGTCAGGACCCAGACGTGATCATGGTCGGCGAGATTCGCGATAAGGAAACGGCGAATCTGGCCGTGCAGGCCGCTCTGACCGGCCACCTGGTTTTTAGCACGCTGCACACCAACTCGGCCGCCGGCATCCTGCCGCGCCTGTTGGACATGGAAATTGAGCCGTTTTTGATTGCCAGCACGGTGCACACGGTAATCGGCCAACGGCTGGTCCGACGGGTGGTAGACGGTGGCCCCAGTTACGAATCGAACAAGGCCGAGACCGCCGCCATCCAATCGACGCTCAGCGGCTTGCTGCCTAAAAACAAGCAGGACGAAGAGAAAGTCGCTAAAGACATAGGCTACGATACCTTGCCACTGGCCACGCAAAACGCTTATACTTTGGTCAAGGGTAAGGAGATGCCCGACAACCCCACGGGGTACGAAGGCCGCATGGGACTTTACGAGGTATTCCAAGTCACGGAGGC
>CAZWRI010000149.1:0-2439 GCA_964636115.1 uncultured Candidatus Saccharibacteria bacterium
ACGCCCAGGTCGAGTAAATCTTCGCGGGCATTTTTAACGAAGCCGTAAGGACCGGATAAATAAAACAGCCGTTCATTGTAATCGGGTACAGCCGACTTTAAGTGCTCGCTGGTCACCGGCTTGCCGTGAGTTTCCAAGTAAGCGGTTTTAAGCCCGTATTTTTTGGCGGCGGCGAAGTCATCGCGGAAGGCCAGTTCGCTTTCTTTGTTGGCGGCGTAGAGCAGGCTGATGTCCCGCTCCTGCCGTTTATCAAAAACGTATTGGACCATGGAGCGGAATGGCGTAATGCCTACGCCGCCGGCAATAAACGCCAGTTTTTTGCCCTGGTCACTCGGCAAAGTAAACGACCCTGCCAGGCGCGAAGCCAGGATTTTATCGCCCGGCTTAAATTTCAAAAGCTCCTGCTTAAAGTGGCTGGCTTTGGGCGGCACGCGCAGCGTGAACATCAACTGGTGCTCGGTAGGCGAGGAGCTCAAAGTTAAATATCGCCGGTTGCCGCGCCGGTCGCTGTGGCGCAGCGGCAGTGTCCACTCCAGGTATTGTCCCGGCGTAAAATTGAACGCCCCTTGGTATTCGAACATGAAGCTGTAGATCCCCTTTGCTTCGGGAACTATCCGCGTGAGCCTTAGTTCGAGCCGCTTGCCGCGTACCAATAAATAGGACAGGGCGTTGCCGATCAGCAGAGCTTCTTCCGGGCTGACGTGTAGGTGATTATAACCGTAAAGGATTCCTACCAGGGCCGAGTAAGGCAGGTATTTTTGCCAGTTATCCGGCGACGTCAGCGGCTCTAGGAGCATCACGAAGGCAAAGAACATCACGGCCGTCCCGGTGGCGGCCAGCCATACGGTGTGCAAGGGTGGTGCGCCGTCGAACTGGGCGTGTAAGAAGAAGCCGTAGACCAGGGTAAAGACGGCGATCATCCAAAAGCGCCGCATTTTGCGCATGATCAACAGGCCGCCCACGAAAACTAACGGTGCCAAAGCCGCCGTTCCCACCCACCAACTGGCGTACTGGCTAAAAAACACGCCGCTGAACGCCGCGCCTGCAGCTGCCGGATTAAAAACGTGCTGACGCCGGATAGTTAACAGGTATTTGGAGGCCACCGCGGCAAAGCCGGCGCCGGCCAGCACCGCGAAGCCTTTGCCGGTGCTGGCCGGGCTCATTATCAAAGCTAATATCAGTGCCGTTATGTAATCCGATTCCCAGTTGCGGGCCACGCTCAGTACCCGGGCGAACAACTCGCCCGTTAGGCGGCAAATGGCCGCCAATACCGCCGCCGATAACAGGATGGCACTCCATTTATAAGGTACTTCGTGATGGAGACTTATTGCCGTGGCCCAGCCCACTACTATTAATAAGAAATAAAGGACCAGGCGATAAGAGGTCAATCCGTCCAAAAGACCATCAAGGTAATCCAGCGGTTTTTGGTAAAGTTTGGCAAGCGTCTTCATGTCGGCTAAATAATCAAAGCAATTTAGACTGAGAAGCACCTAAGAACAGACGGCGCATCCGGACTCGCTTTGGAAAGTGGCCATCCAATGCTCGCCAGCCGGCCACCATGGTTCGTAATCATGATAACCGGAAAAATCGGCGGCACTGCGCAACGCCCAACCAACCCAACCATATAGGTGGACGTTACCCCAAAGCACCGCCGCCCACCTTGGCCCCACGGGCGTGACGTAAACCGGCTTTTTGGGCTGGTAATCGCGCGGCGTTTTCGCGGCCAGCAGGCGTTTCAGGTTGTCGGCCACGAAGCCGGCATCGTATAGCGCGGTTTGAGCCATGCCCGAATAAGGTGTGTCGGCGTTGTCGCCGATCACGTAAACGCCGGTCTCGGCTTCCATCTGCTTATTGACTATCGCTTTGCCGTGCTCACTGAGGGCGAAACCGTTCTTTTTGAGGAAGGGATGGTTGGTAACCCCTGCCGTCCAGACGACGGTGTGGCTCACTATGGGGTGATCCTTGATCATCAGTTGGTCGGCGGTCTCGGCCTGGACGGCTTCGTTCAGAAACAGGCGAACGCCTAGTTTTCTCAGTCGCTTCTGTACCGCCACGGAATAACTGCGCGGCATCCGCGACACCAGCCGTGGTGCGGCCTCGACCAGGTCGACGTGTAATTTGGCGGGCGGCAGCCCGTGCCGTTTCATGACGTGGTGGATGTATCCCGGTAGGCTTCCAGCCAATTCCACGCCCGTAGGTCCGCCGCCGATTACGACGTAATTCAAATCAGGCTTACGTTCCACTACCAATTGTTGGTGGATGTGCTCACGCAAGGTCTGCGCGTCTTCCTGGGTTTTGATGCCGTAGGCATACTTATCCAAACCTTTGATGCCAAAGTAATTAGTGACCACGCCCAAGGCTAATATTAATACGTCGTAACCGTAGCTTTTGCCGCTTTTGCCTTTGAGCTGCTTTTTGGACCGGTCCAGGCTGAGGGCC
>CAZWRI010000150.1:0-1893 GCA_964636115.1 uncultured Candidatus Saccharibacteria bacterium
AAACGGTCAAGATTCTACTGGATAATCCTAAAGACGCTACTAAGCTGGTGCGCCAATCACCATATTGGTTGAAAGTGAAAGCCAAAGCGTTTAAGTAATGACAAAAATTCTAATATTGGGCGGCGGGGTTTCGCCCGAACGGCAAGTATCTTTGCGGTCGGCCAAGGCGGTTGCCGCGGCCGCCAGAGAAGCCGGCTTTGGGGTGCTGGAAGGCGATCCCGCGAACGGTTTGGAAATCCTTGACCGGCAAGCGGGTATTATGGTCCTGCCGGTTCTGCACGGTAAGAACGGTGAAGACGGCGTTATTCAGAAGGAGCTTGAGGCTCGGGGATTGCCGTATCTAGGGACGGAAAGCGATGCATCCATAGCCTGTTTTGATAAATGGACTACCAGACTTGGTCTGACGCATGCGGGCTTACCAATGAGTACCGCCGAATTAGTGGATGAGACCAGCTATTTTAAGAGTCCGTTGACCACGAAGCCGCACGTGCTGAAAATCGTACATGGCGGCTCGAGCATCGGTACGATGATTTGCCGCGACGCCAAGCCCGACGAACAAGAAGTTAGCGAGATTTTTGCAATGGAAGACAAAGCGGTGCTTGAATCTCTGATTGAAGGCACCGAAATCACCGTCCCAGTATTGGATAGGCGGGCCTTGCCCGTGATAGAGATCGTTCCCCCCACTGACGGCGAATTCGACTATGATAACAAATACAACGGGAAAACGCAGGAAATAGTTCCGCCTAAATCAGTTAGTGAAGAATTGCAAAAAAGAGCCCAAAGATTAGCCGAAAAGGCGCATGCCGCCATGGGCTGCCGGCATCTTTCCAGGGTGGACATGATGATCGATAAAAAGAATAGCATCTATATTCTAGAGGTTAACACCATGCCGGGCCTGACAAACCAAAGCCTTTATCCCAAATCTGCGGCCGTTGCCGGCATGGACATGCCGCGGCTGGTGACCAAATTCGTGGACATGGTAAAGCGCGACTACAACCTCTGAGCCCTATCTGTTAGAATAAGGTCAAGATGAGGCGTTACAACCCCAAAGAAATCGAGCCCAAATGGCAAAAGATTTGGGCACAGTCCAAGCTGTACCAGGTGGACATGAAGCGCGTGGCGGACAAGTATTACATCATTCCGATGTTGCCGTATCCGTCGGGCGATTTGCACGTGGGGCACTGGTATAACTTCGCGCCAACGGATACAGTGGCGCGCTTTAGGCGGATGCTCGGCCAAAACGTGCTGCAAATCATCGGTTTTGACGCTTTTGGACTGCCGGCCGAGAACGCCGCCATCAAGCGTGGTATCCAACCGGCCAAGTGGACGCACCAGAACATTGATACCATGACCAAACAAATCGAGCAGATTGGCGCCAGTTACGATTGGAGCCACAGCCTAGCCACCTGCGATCCGGATTATTACCGCTGGAACCAGTGGCTGTTTTTGCAGCTTTATAAGCACAAGTTAGCTTACCGCGCCAAAGCGGTGGTGAACTGGTGTCCTAAAGACCAGACCGTGTTGGCCAACGAGCAGGTGGTGGGCGAAGATAACGTTTGCGAACGCTGCGGCACCCCTGTTATTCAGAAAGAGATGGAATCCTGGTACTTCAAAATCACCGATTACGCCGACCGCTTGCTGGACGATCTGGAAACCGTGGACTGGCCCAATCGGGTTAAAACCATGCAGCAAAACTGGATCGGCCGCAGCCAGGGCGCGCTGATTAAGTTCAAGGTTGATAAACACGACGAAAGCATCGAGATCTTCACTACCCGGCCGGACACGATTTTTGGCGCGACTTACATGGTGCTGGCGCCGGAACACCCGCTGGTTAAGAAAATCACCAGCAAAGAATGCAAAGCGCGGGTGGAGCAGTACATTGAAGAAACCAAT
>CAZWRI010000151.1:0-7137 GCA_964636115.1 uncultured Candidatus Saccharibacteria bacterium
CCCATACCAAAAATCGGGTTTTTATGCGCGGGGAGCGGTTGGGGCCGCCGGGCGCCCCGGGGCGCCAGGCGGCCGCGGGACTGACGCCCGCGGTCCGCCACCAGGCCCGATTCAGGCTGGGACAGCCTCGGTCCGAAGCATGCCGCCGATGGAAATTCGCAGCGGTGCCGCCACGTAATCCTCGGCCTTGACGAGCCGCTCCAGAATCTCCGCGGCCAGCAATTCCTCGCCGCGTTCCCTGAGCGCTTGGACTTCGGACTTCACGCCCGTCACCACGCCCTGCCAGACACTGCCGACACGGGCGTCGTTCAGATAGAACCGGTCGCGAAGTGCCGCGGCTGCCAGCTCGACCTGACCAAGCGGTTGCTCGGTCTGGGTGACGATCCGGAACAGGTGTCGACCCACGTCGCCGACGGTTGGATAGTGATGCATTTAACACCCTCCTTTTCTCCGTAGTCGTAACGCTTCAAGCGGACGCAAACAGCTCCGAGCGCAGCTTGGCCCGCTGCCTCCGTTCGCGCTCGGCTTTACTGGCGGCGTGTACCGCCACCCAGCCGTAGCGCTGATTGAGCTTCTCCTTAAGGACGCCGTGGAGCTTGTACTCCTTGGCGTCCCAGTGGTCGATGAGCTTTCGGATTTTTGCCTCCGGCGGCCCCTTTACCCGCACTCGCTCCTCCCCTCTTGAGTTTTAAAACCACCTGGGCACCAATCATGCCGGTTATACCAGATAGTTCGTGGACCAGCCGCGATTCGTCATCGCGGATCTGCGGCCCAACCGCTAGGTTTTTGGTGCTTGCTGGCGAAAAACCTAGCGGCCGGGTAACAAAAAACGACTGCTTGCCTTCTGGCTGCAGTCGTGTAGGGGTGATTCGGCGTGTTTATCTACACAACTGCAGCACTATCCTTCTTGACGAGGATAATGGAGTAGTTGGTAAACATACGGCGAACCATGTCATCTGTTATACCGCACCCCGGCGGGCATTGCAAGCCTAAACAAAAAAGCACCAGCGAAATGCTGATGCGTTTTTGGTGGAGCTGGAGGGAATTGCACCCTCGTCCGATTGGTAACATGCCAGGTGACTACAGGCTTAGACGGTTTGAAATTTCTTAAGCTTACCCATAGAAGCCGTCAAAAGCAGGCAAGCTAAAGCTCGTTAACGCTTAACTAAACTCGAGCGAGCCACTCGAATCTAGAGCAGCCAGAAAATATGGCGCGCTTTGGTCCTATCTGGCGTCGAACCTGGCGCGGTCACTGTAATTAAGCAGCGACTGGTGCAAAAGCGAGTTTGCGGCTTTGCAGCACGCTGTTCACGCGATCGCTAAGAGATGTTTTGGCATCTACTTAAAGTGATCCGGATAACGTTCAGATCAATCCGGCCTGCCACCATGGCTTGTCAAAGTCCAACCGTCGAGCAATTTCAGCCCCGTATGATTATTATATCATCTAGAGAAAGAATAAGCAATATGTCAGCGTTTGTCGCCCTTTTGGTGGTCGTTTGGGGACTTGCGGGGCGGCTTGATGACTCGTACCGGCCCGTTCTGCCGTGACGGATCGTCATTCACCGGCCTGATGACGGGTCGGTGCATAGTCTCGTCGTATTGTTCCGCGGCACCTTCAATTCCCTCGTCATAAGCTTGATGATCGTCGACGTTCGTCTCAAAGGCTTGATGATCCTCGGGCAACGTGCGTGGCGCGTCGTTCGGCTCGGAAAAAGGCGTGTCGTAATCGCCAGGCAGTTCCTCCTGTTTTTCTTCGTCGTTCGTACCCATTGGATTCATAGTCGCCCTCCTTACGGATCCATAGTAGCCGCCGACGGGAACCCGTTCCGTTAAATATTTAACGGCTGGAGCGTAAGAAACTTTACTGAACCTAAACCTCCCTTACTTCATAGTATTGCCTGCAAGGGGAAGGAGGTGGTTATGGCTACGCCAAAGCAGATCGCCGCAGCCAAGCGCAACATTAAGAAGGCCCAGGCAGCGCGCATGAATAAGGCCATGTAACGTCAAGGGTTGACCATGGCTTCCGGGAGGGTGATTTCTAATCACCCTCCTTATTAGTCGGTGCCGAAGATTTTGCGGTTGCGGCGAGTCTCGACGTCCAGCGCGATCAGAAGACGCTCGGTAGTGCGGACAAACTCCTTGACCTCACTGCCACCGACCAGCAGCTTTAACAACTCGTTCTGTTGGTCAGCCAGCAGTTTTTCCGCTTGCTCCTTTTTGTGGGCGCCCTTGGTAGTCAGCGCGATGTCACGCTGGCGACCGTCTTCCTTATTCTTGGCTATGCTCACCAGTCCGTTCTTTTTCATAATCTGTACTTGGCGACTGACGTTGGACTCCGTCTGGCGTAACTGTACGGCAATCAGCCGCTGAGACTTAGACGAACCTTTGCGCAGCACGCCCATGACACGGGCCTGGCTCAGCCCTACCCCAAGCTTGGCCTGAAGCAACTCGTCGGCTAAGTGTTGTAATACAAACGACAACTGGTGCAGGGGAGTGGGCGAGTGGGTGTGGCTGAGTTCGCTGTCTACCATGCTCCCAATGTATTTCAAAAATACTTGACTTGTCAAGTATTTTTGAAAGGGCAGGGGTTAAAACTGCTCGTAAATGGCGTGCCACTGATCCAGGCTAAGGTTTTGAGCCCGCAAGTCGCCATTTACGCCAGCCTTGGCCAGCAATTGGTCCGTCGCCTCCTTGCTCAGGCCTAGACCGCCGCTTAAGCTACCACGCAGTTTTTTGCGCCGGGAACTAAAGCCAGCTTTGACTAGCCTGAAGAACTTTTTGTCGTCCAACTCTTTAAATAACGGCTTGGGGCGTTTAGTCATAATAACTACTCGCGAATCAACTTTTGGTGACGGCTCGAACAGTTCCTTGGGCACCTTAATGCCAAGTCTGGCGTGGTAGTAAAGTTGCGCGCTAACGGCCAAGACGCTCATGGTGCCCGGAGCGGCGCAGATCCGCTCCGCTACCTCCTTTTGGACCAGCAGTACCATCGTTTTGGGTGGGTTGGCGGCTTCCGCCAGCCGACGCAACAGGTTACTGGTTAGATAATACGGGATGTTGGCGACCACTTTGTAGCCTTCCGGTAGCTCGCTGAGGTCAAAGCGCAGGATATCGGCCCTAACTACCCGCAAGTTGGCAGCCGGTACCCTATGCGGCAGATTAACGGCCAATTCTTGGTCCAGCTCCACGGCTATGACGTGCCGGGCCTGGGCAACCAAATACTTGGTCAGGCTTCCCAGGCCCGGCCCGATTTCCAAAACGGTATCACTAGCGCTAATGTTGGCATACTCGGCAATCGCCTCCAAAGCACTGACGTCGTTCAACCAATGTTGACCTAGAGACTTATTTGGCGCGTTCATTTCCATGATTTACCAATTATGGTAAGCGGTCCAATGGTTATAGGCCGCGCCCCAGCTGCCGTAACGGGTCACGGCATAGCTGGTGGCCCAACGTAATTGGGTTACGGGATTAGTTTCCCAGTCCTTGCCAGCGGAAGCCATTTTATTGCCCGGTGTCGCCTGACCTAAGCCATACCCCAGATAAGAAGGGATGGAGTTGGGCGGCCCCACCGGGCAATAACCTACCTCGCCCTGGACCTTGGTCGGACACCAGCCGGACTCTCGGCTGATGATATAGTCCACGTACTGGTAATCACCCGAGGAAATCCCGGCCGCGGCCATAATCTTGACCTTGGCGTTACCAATGTCTATGGCCGTCCCCATGGCTACGATCCGCGGTACCGGGCTTTGGATTATAGCCTCCTGGATGACTTTACGCTCCACCTTGCCGTTGTCCTTTTTGGTAATCAGGTAGGTATCAACCTTCTCGCCCTTCACGCCGTGCTGTCGGATGGCCGTAGTGCCAAAGCTCAGACGCGGATCGGGCTCGTTGTGGATCGGAATCGGGATGGCCGATTTTTCGGTGACCACCTTGGTGCCTTTGCTAAGGATGAATATGAGCATCTTGGGTTTAATTTTGGTCTCCACGTTCGGCGATACCGTCTCGCCATTTAGCAGCTTGATGTGCTTTTCTTCCAGAAAACCGCTGACCGTCTTAGCTTGGGTATAAGTTGGTACCTGCGAGCCGTAAAGGTTGAGCTTGACCGGCACGGCCCGCGCTACTACGACCTGCTCGCCGATGATGTTTTGGGACAGGCTGCCTTGGGCGAACGAAGCGATGTCTTCGGCGTTGATCTTCAAGCCGGCGTCTTCGGCCACTTGGCGGGCACTTTTTTGGGCCGTCAAAGTCACTGTTTTATGGTGCCCGTCAACCACCGTAACGGGCCGGGCTCGATAAATGTTCACTCGGAAGTTATCGTCAAAGATCGGGGTGTCCAGGCTGGGCTCGACGACGTCCTGAGGAATCAGGTTCAAATTCAACTTGCCCACCAGGTCTCCCACGGTAGCGGCTTTAGTGTCCACGGTCTCCTGTTTGCCGTTGTCAAAAATGAATACCACGTGACTGCTGCTGGGACGGAAGATTTGGCTGCTGCCTTGAGTCAGCAAGGCAGCAGCCACTATCAAGCCGCCCAACAGGAGGCCGAGTACCGGAAAAAGATACGGTCGTTTGTAAACCTGCTCGCCGACCGCTTTGCGCCGCAGTTTCATTTATTCGACCCTCTGCAGCGGCGCAAAGCCGATATCCAGTTTCTTAGTGCCTTTGCCTTTGAAGTAGATGGTAGCGATGTCGCCCTCCATGTCCAACACCGTCCCGACCCCAAAAATCTGATGCTTGACGCCGTCGCCTTCGTTCAGCTCTGGAACGTAGCGCGGTTCGGCGGCCACTACACCGGCGCCCGACGCGACGGCCGGACTGGTAGCGGCACTTTCGATATCCGCCAGGAACCGGCTGGGGGGGTTATGTTGGCGACCACCGTAGAGCGTCCGTTCGGTGGCGTATAACAAATAGAGCTCCTCGCGGGCCCGGGTCATCCCCACGTACATCAACCGCCTCTCTTCTTCCATTTCGTTAGCGTCGTATAACGCCCTGGTGTGTGGGAACAGGCTTTCTTCCAAGCCGGTTATAAACACCACCGGGAATTCCAGGCCTTTGGCCGCGTGCAGAGTCATCATCGTCACTGAATCTTGGTTGAAATCCGCGCCGTCAAGATCACTGATCAACGCCACTTCCTCCAGGAAGGCCGCCAACCCGGCTTCTCCGTATTCAGCGGCCACGCTGGCCAGTTCACGTACGTTTTCCACCCGGGCTTCTCCCTGTGGCGTACCGTCAAGTAAGAATTTGACGTAGTCCAGCCGGCGCATCAAAGCGTCCGTCAGGGCCGCTGGCGCCAGTTCGTCCATCTGGTTGCGGAAACTGATGATTATGTCTGCTAACGCCCTAAAACCGGCCCGGGCTTTGGGGCTTAAATCGGGGCACTCCCCTACTCTTTGCAAGCCCTCGTACAATCCATAGCCCACGCTTAACCGCCAGGCGGCAAAGACCGCTAAGGATTTGGCGCCCAAGCCCCGGGTTGGGACGTTGACGATACGCTCAAAAGCCGCCGTGTCGTCCGGCTGGTAGATTAACCGCAGGTAGGCCAGCAGGTCTTTGACCTCTTTGCGTTCGTAAAACCGGACCCCGCCGACAATCCGGTACGGCATCCCGTAATGTAGGAATACTTCTTCCAGGGCCCGACTTTGGGCATTGGTGCGATACAGCACGGCAAAGTCTTTGTAGCGCCGGACACCCGTGTCTACCGCCATGCGGATTCGACGCACGATCACTTCGGCCTCGACGCGCTCGCTACCAACCGGCGTAATCTGCACCGGTTGGCCGTCGCCGGCGGCCGTCCACAGCTTCTTTTCACTACGCTGTTGATTTTGGCTGATAACGCCGTGAGCGGCATCCAGAATGTTTTTACTACTGCGATAGTTCTGCTCCAGTTTGATGATCACCGCTTTAGGATAGTCCCGCTCAAAATTAAGGATGTTACGGAAATCGGCTCCGCGCCAGCTGTAAATGCTTTGCCAGTCGTCACCAACCACGGCGATGTTCTGCTGGGGTCCCGTAAGCAGTCTGACCAACTTGTATTGGGCAGCATTGGTATCCTGGTACTCGTCAACCATGACGTATTTGAACTGTCGTTGCCACTTTTCCCGAACTTCTGCGTGCTGATTTAGCAAATCGACGGTCCGGCCAATCAGATCGTCAAAGTCCAGCGCGCCGGCTTCGCGTAGCGCCCGCTCGTAAAGCGGAAAAACTTTGGCCGCGGCCTGAGCGGCCGGGCCGTTAGCCAGACCGGCGTACTCAGCGGCGCCAACCATCTCGTTCTTGGCGCTGCTGATCAACGAAGTCAGCATTCGCGCTGGATAGGTTTTTTCATTGATCCCGGCCTGGCGGGACAATTGTTTGATGGCCGCCACCCGATCGCCTTCGTCCCAGATGATAAAGTTGCGCGGCGTATCGGCGTACTCGCCGTCCTGGCGCAACAGCCGCACGCATATGCTATGGAATGTCCCCATGAACGGCATGAACCCTCGATGTCCGGCGTCGCGGCCAATCAACTTAGCCACGCGCTCGCGCATCTCGCCGGCAGCTTTATTGGTAAAAGTTACCGCCAATATGTTTAACGGCGTGGCTTTTTTGGTCGCCAAAATATAGGCTATCCGGTGAGTCAGCGTCTTGGTCTTGCCGCTACCGGCCCCCGCCAATATCAAAAGTGGGCCTTCGGTTGTTTCTACCGCC
Organism: uncultured Candidatus Saccharibacteria bacterium; assembly: GCA_964636115.1. GTDB lineage: Bacteria > Patescibacteriota > Saccharimonadia > Saccharimonadales > UBA10212 > CAYUUT01. Next base: position 6,685 of record CAZWRI010000151.1, read on the forward strand.
CGCCTTTGCTCCGGGTTCAGCCCCCCAAAAAGATCTTCAGTCACCTATCTATTTTAACAAAAATTAAGAGGTAGCTTAGTCGTCGAACTTCATGGTCTGAGTCACCATCAGGTTAAAGTCGTCAAGCACGTCCGGTGCGTCCTTTAATTGAGCGTACGCCAGACCGTAAGTGATGTCGTTGTTGAAGAATACGTACTGCGTCACTTTGGTGCCGACGGGCTTGCCTTCGGACTTGGCGTCAGTCACGGTGCCGGTCTCTTTCTGGCCTGTCACGCCGTCAACCGTGGCGTCGGTAGTGACGATGTCGCTATAACTATCGGCGGACAGGTCGAACTTAGCGCGGTTGTCACCGGAAGAGTAGGCTACCGCCATCTGCCCAGCCGTACCTTTGGTACAGTTACCTGAAAAGTCCGCGCTAGCTCCCAGCAGGAGTATGGAAGTAGGGCAATCTTC
>CAZWRI010000152.1:0-3929 GCA_964636115.1 uncultured Candidatus Saccharibacteria bacterium
AGTCCGTCAAATACGGCGCTACCCTACCCTACGTCCAGCATCTGCGAGTGGTGCTCGCCAACGGCGAAGTCATAGAAACCGGCCTGCTGGGGAAGCGCGAGCTGAACCGCAAGCTGGGGTTAAGCACTTTTGAAGGAGAAATTTACCGGGCGCTAGACGCATTGCTGGAGGAAAACGCCGCCCTGATCAGCCACGAACAGACCATGCATAAAGTCCGGCATGACGCCGCCGGCTACAACCTGTCCAGGGTCAAGACCAAAAAGGGCTTTGACTTAACACCACTATTCGTAGGCTCCCAGGGAACTTTGGGTATCATTACCGAAGCCACGCTGGAAGTAGTGCCGCACAATCCAACCGTCCAGACCGCGTTGGTTAGCTTGGGCGACCTGGGCGACCTTACGGAGTTCCTGCCCAAAGTCCTGGAACTTAAACCAAGCATCCTGGACATGCTCAACCGGGCGGCGGTACAGGAAGTCACGCGGGTCAACCCGAACCAACTCAAAGGTTTGCTGGAAATGCCCCAAGCCGCCATCCATTTGTTCATTGAGTTTGACGACCAAAAAGACGGCGCCCAGAAGAAGGCCATGAAACAGGTCCGGAAGCTGGCCGAAAAGTTGGGCGGCACTTTCCAATTAGCAATAGATTCGGAGAGCCAGGAAAGGTTGCACAAGGTCCGCCAGAGCGTCACCACTTTATTCACGCCGCCCCAGGGACAGGCTAAAGCCGTGCCGGTAGCGGAAGACGTTTGCGTGCCGGTCGATAGGCTGGGCGAATTCCTGCAAGTTGCCGGCCGGCTGTATGCCGCTAACAACCTTGTAGCGCCGGCCTGGGGACAGGCCGGCGAGGGCGTGGTACGCATGCAACCGCAACTGGACCTGGGCCAGATCGGCGACCGTCAGCGGCTGTTCAAACTGGCCGAAAATATTTATCAAGCGGCGTTGCAATTGGGCGGCAGCGTGACGGCCGCGGCCGGTTCCGGCCGCGTCCGCTCTCCCTACCTGGCCAGCCAGTACGGCAAGGATTACGCCGCCCTGCTGGCCAAGGTCAAAGAGATTTTTGACCCCTACAATATCCTGAATCCTGGAGTTAAAGCATCCACCCTGGCGGAAGTCAAAGCTTTAGTACGGGGTGACTACAGCTTGGCTCACCATCACGAGCATCTGCCGCGCAGCTAAGCATAATTGAATTTATATCTGTTAAACGATATAATTACCGCTGTTCTGGGTGAGTGGTGAAATTGGTATACACGCAGCCTTGAGGTGGCTGTGCCGCAAGGCGTGGAGGTTCAAGTCCTCTCTCACCCACCAGAAACGACCCGGGCGCTTAGCTCAGTTGGCTAGAGCATCTCGTTTACACCGAGAGGGTCGGGGGTTCAAGTCCCTCAGCGCCCACCAAATTGATAAGATGTACCTATTGGCGCTTTAGCTCAGTTGGTAGAGCAGAGGCCTGAAGAGCCTTGTGTCCCCAGTTCGAGTCTGGGAGGCGCCACCATGAAAACGCCTCACGTTTGTGAGGTATTTTCATGTCAACAGCCAGACGAGAACTGGATAGCGAGTAAAACGAGCATCAGTTCGGTCATCAAGTATCGCGCGCAAAAGTTAACCTCGAGCACGATACGCAGATGTGCGCGGTCTGGGAGGCGCCACCAATTACGGTTTACTTATCCACAACTTACCTGTTGTGGTTTTTTATTTGTCAAATATATGGTGCTACAATGAAACTACCTTAACAAAGTGCGGATGTGAGGAATCTTACTGCAAATAGTAGGTTCCCGCATAAAATAGCTTACGTAAAAGGAGGGCATTCTATGGTTCATAGACATACCAAGTACGATCTAAAAACGGGCGCTAAAAGGCTCAGGAACAGACTCGCAATAGCCTTTACCTCACTAACGCTCGTGGCCGGAGGCACCGGCCTTTCGTTAGCCCTCACGGGCGCCGCGCACGCCTCATCATCCGATGAATTTTGGATGTTAAACGCGCCCCAGGCGATTACTTTTAACTGCGGCGGCAGTCCTTACGCGCATACTCTTGACACGGTTTCAGAAGACCTGGACGGTAATTTTACGGGTACGGGCACGTATGACGCCGACCATTCCTACACTTGGGATATTAGCGGTGACGTCAACCACAACAATATAAGTTTCACACTGGACTACACTGGAACTAACGCCGGCTATACTTTGCACGGTCATGGTTCCGTTGCTTCCGACGGCTCTATCTCCGGCACGGTAGATAATAACTGTCAGACCTTTAGCATGGGTGCGGGTTCGGCTACCCTGGCTTCCAACCAGTTGGATGCTAAACAGAACTTAAAACGTAGCCAATGCGAAGTCACCAGTGACAGTACAAAGGTCGTAGACGTTAAATTCCGATTAATCAACGACTACGACTCGGCCGTGGGAGGTACCAACTGGGCCAATGACACCATTAACCGCCACCTGCGCATTTGGGAAGTTAGCGACGGCACTTACTGCGCCATCACCAATGACGACGGCAGCTTTGTGACCATGAGTGGCAACAGCCCTAACGGCACCGGCTCCGTAGGCAGCGGCATCCATGGTGACATGTTCGGCGGTAAAATCACCGGGGTGTTATCTGGCTCCGTGGACAGTAGCGCTTACAAGAAGCATGGCAACTTGGGCACCTTCAACCTTGACTGTAACCAAAATGCCAGCGGCTGTAACTCCTTCCCGTCTGTTTCCAGCTATGTAAGTAACTACGGTGACCAATTAAGCTGGTGGGGCTGGGAGTACGACACTTGTCAGAACGGTAGCTGGATCAACTCCAGTGACGCTAACTTGGGTGACATTACCGGTAACGCTCCCACCGGTCGCGATCGGTACCGCTGCCACGACGACAACGACCATCACCATCACAACAGCGATCGGCACTACCGCAATGATAACCGCCATCACTGCGGACCACGACGCTAACGCGTAGCACCTTTAGCCAAAACGGCGCCGGCTTTTAGCCGCGCCGTTTTGCATTTACAGGGGTACTTTGCTATAATTTTCCCTGTTGTAACTCTGGTCTTCCCAGTTTTTCAAGGGCGAGTAGGCTTTGCCTGCTCGAGTTGTTGGAAAACTGAGAGGAGGAGGCGACCTGAGGCTGGAAGTACTTTGGCATATCGCAAAAGTACGGAAGCCGGCATGTCGACTCCGACGAGCGGGTGTAGCTCAGTTGTTTAGAGCGCTTCCTTGCCAAGGAAGAGGCCGTGAGTTAGAGTCTCATCACCCGCACCACGACCCGGAAATCTCTTTTGAGGTTTGCGGGTCGTGTTTGTTGATAGACCCATGCTCACGGCCTCTTCAAAATCTATCAATCTGGCCGTGCAGCTCATGACCCGCCAGGGTCATGAGCTAGAGTCTCATCACCCGCTCTAACAAAAAACCCGACTGTCCAGCCGGTTTTTTGGCGGAGTTATAATATAGGGGATATGAGAAAAATCGTTGTTATATCTATGATCAGTTTGGACGGGGTAATGCAGGCCCCTGGCGGACCAAAGGAAGACACTTCCGGCGGTTTTAAGCTTGGCGGCTGGACCTGGCCGTATTCGGATGAAACTTCCCAGAAGATTTTTGGCAAAGAATTCAGTGGCGGATACGATTTGCTGCTGGGCCGTAAGACCTACGATATTTGGGTAGATTATTGGCCCAAACAGAAAGGAACGATAGCCGATCCGTTTAATAAAGCCACAAAGTACGTAGTCTCACACCGCAAAGATGGTCTTACCTGGGAAAAGTCAGTGCTGATTGACGGTGACGTGGTTGCCAAGTTGAAAAAACTAAAGCGGGAAGACGGCCCGATGCTATCGGTACAAGGTAGTGCTAACATGATCCAGACTTTGCTTAAAAACGATCTGGTTGACGAACTGTGGCTGCGAATCTATCCTGTGACGCTGGGCAGCGGCAAGCGCTTATTCGCGGA
>CAZWRI010000153.1:0-3441 GCA_964636115.1 uncultured Candidatus Saccharibacteria bacterium
CTTTGGACGGCGGCCGGGCGGTGATGATCTGGGTTAGTCGTGGTCTGTTCCGCCGGCCGCTCAGCCAACTGGCCGAGGAACGGATAGTTGGCGCCAGCATGTTGGTGATCCTGGGCCTGATGGTCTTAATAACTTTCGTCGATGTCCACCGTTTCCTCTAAATCGGCAGACGCGGCGGCGGTTGGCCCGCCGAAGCCGAGCTTAGGCGGGCCCGCCCGCGGAATCCTGACCGTCCAAGGCATATTCATAGTCACTCAGATCATAGCCGGCGTTATCGCGGAAGTATTGCTGCGGATCAGTGGCAGTCAGGTGGCCTTGGAGGATTCGGCCGCCGCCCAGTTCGTTTACGTGTTATTGGCCGAAGGCGGTGCCGCCGGCTTGGTGTTTTTGGTACTTAAGGAAAGGCGGCTTAAGCTCAAATCCATAGGTTTAGGGCGTCGTCCGCGCTGGCGCGACCTCCAGAAAGCCGGCTTAGGCTTCCTGGCGTTCTACGGTCTGTTAATAATCGCCGGGATAGCAGTGAATTGGCTGGCGCCATCTATAACCAACGAGCAACAGGACGTCGGATTCAACACCATAAGCACGCTGTCCGATAACGTCTTTGCCGCTCTGGCCCTGATCATCATGCCGCCACTGGGCGAAGAAACACTGGTGCGCGGTTATTTGTATTCCGGCTTGCGGAGCCGCTGGAAATTCTGGCCGGCCCTGCTGGTCACCAGCGTGCTGTTTGGTGCCGCGCATTTAAGCAGCACCGACAGCGGTCTGTTGTGGTCGGGAGCTCTGGACACTTTTTTACTATCGGTAGTACTGGTTTATCTTAGGGAAAATACCGGCGCGCTGTACGCCGGCATGCTGGTGCACATGGCAAACAACGTGATTGCTTTTGCAGTCCACTTTCACTAGGTACTTGCACCACCACTCTGTCAGCCGGCTTTGCTGGCTGCGCCAGTAGCGGCAAGCATCTAGTATGTAATTAATATTAAAAACGGTCCGCCGTAGGCGGACCGACAAAGTTTGCCCGGAAACACGGGCGGGGGAGCGCTAACTGCAGCTCTTAAACCCCGCTTCCGTCGGTCCGGCTTCACCATCTTCCCAGGTCCACGTCGTCCGGTAGCGCCAGCAGCGTCAGTGCCACTATGACGACGATGATCAAGCCCAGTAGGGCCGCTCCGGTCTGGAAGGCGATGATCGCCAGCAATACCAGAAGGACTAGAAGGAACATGATCATATCCTCACCCCCTCCTAGATGACGGAGATGAACGCGTCGACGAGCACTACGGCACTGCATAGGCTGTAGAGGATGGCCATGCAGGCAAAGAGCGTGCTTCTTTTTTCGCCGCGCCGCGATCGTTCACGATTGGCGTAGCGCGCCTGGCCGGCAAAGATCGCGAACACCGCGGCCACGCCAAGAACCTTCAGCCAGGCCCACGGCGCAAGGTAGGCGGCAAAGGCCAGGGACAACAGGGCAAAGATAAAGCCTGCTACCCAGAGCTCCCTGTCGCCCGTGAAGATGCCGGGCCCCCAACCCAGGTAAGAAACGAAGCTGAGCAACGAGACGCCCAGGCATAGAGCAAAGACTACCCAAGTAAGTGTCATCAGACCTCCTATGTAAAGGTTCGTGCTTTAAGGCAAACTTCGTGCCGCAATCATACAATTAAACGCACTGTTTGGCAATCTGCTAAACTATCCCTGTAGATAAGCAAAATGAAACGCTCCCAATTATTCAGTAAGACCCGGCGCGAGATGCCGGCCGACGAAACCGCCAAAAACGCCCAGCTATTGATGCGTGCCGGCTACGTGCACAAAGAAATGGCCGGGGTCTATAGTTACTTGCCGCTAGGCATGAAAGTGATCGAAAACATCAAACAGATAGTGCGCGAGGAAATGGATGCCATTGGCGGCGAAGAGGTCCTGCTTTCCACCCTCCAGCATCCCTTGATCTGGCGTACTACCGATCGCTGGGACGACGCCAAAGTGGACGTGTGGTTCAAGGCGGCTTTGGGCGACGACGCCGAAGTCGGCTTTGGCTGGAGCCACGAAGAGCCCATGACCCGCCTGATGACCCAGTTTATCAACTCTTATAAAGACTTACCGGTCTACGCCTATCAGTTCCAGACCAAGCTACGCAAGGAATTAAGAAGTAAATCAGGATTATTGCGCGGCCGTGAATTTATTATGAAAGACCTTTATTCCTTCAGTCGCAGTCGTGAGGAGCACGAAACTTTTTACGCCCAGGTGGAGCAGGCTTACCACAAAGTTTACGACCGTCTGGGAATCGGCGACATCACTTATAAGACTTTCGCCAGTGGCGGGGCATTCAGTAAATTCAGCCACGAGTTCCAGACCATAGCCGACATTGGCGAGGATACGGTCTACCTGGACGAAGCCAAGAAACTGGCCGTCAACCAGGAAGTCTTTACGGACGAGGTCCTGGACGACCTAGGGCTCAAAAAAGCCGAGCTCCAGGAGAAAAAAGCCGTCGAAGTCGGTAACATATTCACCTTTGGTAGCCGTTATTCCGAGCCCCTGGGATTGTTTTTTACGGATGAGAAAGGTGTCCAGCAACCGGTGTTTGCCGGCAGTTACGGCATTGGCGTCAGCCGGCTGATGGGGCTGCTGGCCGAGTTGTTCGCCGATGAAAAAGGCCTGGCCTGGCCGGAGGCAGTGGCGCCGTTCAAGGTGTATCTGGCCAGCCTGGGTGACGATCCTGGGGTAATGGAGTACGCCAATCATCTGTACGATTCCTTGACACAAAATGCTACTGCTGTACTATATGATGACCGGCAGGCATCAGCCGGCGAAAAGCTCAACGATGCCGATCTTCTTGGGCTGCCTTACAGGGTAGTCGTCAGCACCAAGACGCTGGCCGAAAACGGCATTGAGCTGAAACGACGCAATCAATCCGACACTCAAATCATTCCGTCAGAGAAGTTAGCAGAAGCACTAGGCAAGGCTTGAAAGGCTTGCTATAATCTAGCGAACTTCAGAGGTTTTTAAGTTAAGCTCAGGTAAAGTTAAGTAGTCTTAAGCATGAAAAAATTATTCCATCTAACCCAATCCGGTCTGCAGGAACTCCAGGACGAGCTGGCTGCTCTAGTGGCCGAGCGCGGTCCAGTGGCCGAGCGCATCAAAGCCGCCCGCGAACTGGGTGATTTGTCGGAAAACGCCGAATATCAGACGGCCCGCGAAGAGCAGGACCGCCTGGAAGCCCGCATCAGCGAAGTCGAACACATCGTCCAGAACGCCCAGATTATCAAAAAACCTCGGGCCAACGGCGAAGTCCGCCTAGGCTCCACCGTCAAACTTAAAGACGGCAAGACACTTGAATTTCAGGTTGTAGGCACCATGGAGGCCGACCCCCTAAACGGCAAGGTGTCTGACGAATCACCGATCGGCAAAGCGCTACTGGGTAAAAAAGTCGGCGACAAAATAGAGCTGAAC
>CAZWRI010000154.1:0-6069 GCA_964636115.1 uncultured Candidatus Saccharibacteria bacterium
CGGCAAAGCCGCCAGACACCCCAGGACGATCCACGCCTGTCCGCGGCTCGATGGACGGCGCGGGCGCGCCGGCCAGGATGGCCACGAACTTGTAGGGCAGACCGTTGCCGGTCTCGCCCGAGTTGACCGTGGTCTGCCCTCCGGACGGGTCCGGATAGGTGTTCCACACGGCCGGCGGTCCCCCCGCCGGGGAGCCGCTACCGCCGAGATTCGACGCGTAGTTGAACGAGAACCCCATGGTGGCGGTGTTCCCGACGGCGACGTTCGACGCGATCAGGTACACCTTGCCCAGGGCCGCGCAAACCGGCGGCGGGCCGGCGCCCGGCGGGCAGGTCGGATGGTCGTTCAGGTTCTGGGACGCGAAGATCTCGGTCCCGTTGGCGGAGAGGTGGACCTCTCCGTACCTGCCCAGGTTGTTCAGGGCGGACAACGCCGTTGCGTTGTTGAACACGACGTAGATGTCGGCCTTGACGTTGCCGTCGTTGGTGCACGAGGCCGAGACCGTCTGCGCAACGCCCGGAAGCATCGGGTTCGGGAACGCGATGTCGAGGCTGTCGGCACCGCCACCGCCCGAAGGCGAGCAGTGGACGCCCGCCAGCTGTCCGGTGATGACACCCTGATGGCTCTCGCTGAAGTACGCGCCCGACGTGTTGACGGACGAGACGCTGGCGAACAGCACCGCGCCGATGGCGCAGAGCAGCAGCAGCAACGCTGCCAGGACAAAGGTCCTCCTACGAGTCATTCTCACACCCCTTGTTGTGAAAGTGCCTTAGGCACGCAAAACGCCCACTACGGGCGTCTTCAAGGAATATATTAACAGAAAATAGCGCTTGCGTCAATGCTTATGAAACTACTTAAGCTGGTCGGTGGTGGCGGACATGAACACGGTGTTGATCTTGACGTTGGAATTGACGCCAAAAGATACCAGGTAATCATTGGCCGACTGTCCCACTATGGTGCTGCCGGCGGTAAAGTACTGCTTGTAAGCGCCGGCCTGGTATTTGGCCAGCGTGGCGGAATCCAGGCTGAAGTTCCAGGGAGCAGTGGCGTAATTAAGGTAATCCAGGTCCATGATGGCCTTGGCGGCGCTTTCCGCCCCACCCTTCTCCGAACCGGCGATCACTACGGTGACCGAGCTGGTCATGTAGCCTTCCAGGGCGGCGGTGTTACCGGATTTGACCGAATCAGCCACGTTTTCTTTGAGCGAATTGGTGATAACCGGCTTAGTAGGCGTAGTGGTGGCCGGGGATTGTTGGCTGGTGGTTTTCTTGGGCGTTTTGACGGCCACGGTAGTGCCGGCGGCACTGTTATAAAGCGAATCGGTCTTGCTACGGCTGTTATAAACGTAGTAGCCCACAAAGGCCACGATGCCTAGGATGATAACCAGCAGTAACAGTTCCAGGGTGGTAAAGCCGGATTGGCGCCGCTTCATACCATTAGGATAACCATATTGGTGGCTTTAGACAATCGTCGGCAACAAAAACACCGCGTCTTCTCACTCCCGCGGTGTCTTTGTGCCCGTTGCCTATAAATGTTCTTGCTATAGGTCACCTCCTAAGCACCTCCATTTAAGCCCATGCGCGTGGGACTTGCTGTGATTTATTTCACACATTGTCGCTTTAAGCGGTTGTGCTTGCATTCCACCGGTGTTTAGATAAGCTATTGGCAGCATGGAAAGACGTGATTTACTGCGACAACCCGCCGTCCGTACCCTGGAATTTGCCCGCTGGGCAGTCCAGGCCCGTCAGCGCAAAGCCAAGGAGGCGGAAAGGCACCAACAACTGTCCAAGGCCTTGTTCCAGGTGTGCGGCAGCCTGTTCGATAAGGACCCGCACCGGATTTACCTGAGGGGGAAAGAAGAGATTATCGATCTGCCCAATGACGACGACGGCCGGCTGCACCTGGCCCGCCGGCCAGGCAGCCGGCTGGATACCGGTTGTTACTTTCTGCACTGGCGCAACGACGCGTTCCTGCACGACAGGAACAGCCTCCGCGCCAAAGTCCAGACGGTGCGCGTCACTAACGAAAGAGTAGACCTGCTTGCCAGGGAGATCCGCACCGACGACGTCCTGAACTGGTCGGATAACCCGTCCTTTGACTTCCGTAAGCTGGACGGCGGTGAATTGGAGCACCTGTTGGCCGAAATGCCCAAATACCTGGGTAGCGACTGATATAATTCAGGTGTGATCAAGGCGGTCATTTTTGATTACGACTGGGTGCTGTCGCGGTATTACGTATTGCCCCAAAAAAAGCTGTTCAAACTGGCCGCCCAACTGCGGGCCAAAGGGCTTAAAACCGGCGTGTTGTCCAACAGGATTTTTCCACTGACCTGGATGGCCCGCCGCTCGGACGCCTTAAAGGGTTTTGACGCCGTGATTTTCTGCCGGAAGTTCCACGCCCCCAAACCCGACCCCAAAAGCTACCAAGCCATCATAGAGCAACTGGGCGTAAAGCCGGAGGAATGTCTTTTTATTGATAACAACCAGGACAACGTGGCAGCAGCCCAGACCATAGGCATGCGGGCCATCAAGGCTCACGGCACGGCCGAAACCATCGCCAAAATAAGCGCGGCCCTTAAAACCTAAGCTATTTAACTCGTTCGCGGTAAGTCCCGGTGGCGGTATCGACCGAAATCAAGTCGCCGGTCTTGACGAACGCCGGCACCTTGACGGTGATGCCGGTCTCTAGCTTGGCGTCTTTAGTGATGGCGCTGCTGGTGTCGCCTTTGACGGCGTTTTCGGTGTATTCGACCTTTAACGGCACGTTTTTGGGCAGCTCGATGTTGATAATATTGCCATCGTAAAACTGCGCGGTGACGTTGTCGCCGTCTTTCATAAAGCCGGACAGCTCTGCCAGGCCCTCGCTGTCCAGCTCAAATTGCTCGTAGTTTTCCGGATCCATAAAATAGAACTTACCGGCGTCCCCGTACAAATACTGCATCGGTCGGTTAGACACGTCAGCGTTGTCGACTGTGTCGTTGCCGTGAAAGGTCTTTTGCAGCACCTTGCCGTCGATCAGGCTCTTGATCTTGACGCTCACAGTCGAGCCACCGCGGCCCATCACCTTCTGGCTATATTCGGTCACGCGGTACGGCACGCCGTCCAGCGCGAACACCGTCCCCTTCTTCAGGCTAGTAATTGATAGTGCCATTTATTTAAGCTCCGATTTTAATTGGTCGATTTGGGCGGACAAATGGGCCACGTCCACGGGCCCAAAGATATTATATTCGCTGGTGGCCAGAATCTTTTTGTTGGCTTTGTTTAGCCACGAACGGGCGTGCCTGGCGTGGTCCGTTTGCTCTTGGCGGGTTTCCGACAGCTCGTACGAACTGGCGTAAACTCGGCAATTTACCAAATCCTGTTTAAGGTCCAGCAGGGTTTCACGATCTTTCGCGCCCAGGCGCGAAAGATCAAACTTCCGCAGGACGCTGTTGACCTCCTGCTCGATCTGCTTAGCTTGCTGCGATGGGCTTTTAGCCATTTGCTACAAAAGGCAACAAAGCGATGTGGCGGGCGCGCTTGATGGCGCGCGCCAACTGCCGCTGCTTAGACTCTGGCAAGCCGGTCTTTTTGCGCTGTTCAATCTGTCCGTACTGGTTTACGTAGCGCTGCAAGGTCTTAAAGTCCTTGTAGTCAAAATAGGCTACGTCAGTCCGGTGTTTAAAAATCTTTGCCATTTATTCCATGTCTCCTTGGTTGATTTTCACTATTAATTCTTCGGCCAAAATAATATCGGCTTCGGATTTGCTTATGCCATGTTGATCCATAAGTACCGCAGCGGCATCATCGGTCCTAATTCTGGCGGCTTCGGCCATGTCTCTGCTGGCATCCATTCTGGCGGAGCCTCGCATGTCTTTTATGGCTCCTAAAACTGCCCTGGCCCGCAGCTCCAGCTCTTCCTGTTTGCTTAAACCAAACTCTAGACTCATATTAACTAAAACGGGATGTCGTCCAGGTTGATCGGCTCGTCGCCGATGTCCTCAATTACGACTTCTTCGTCATCTTTCTTCTTGCTGCTGGATTTCTTGACTGGGGCTTGGGCGGTGTCGTCACCGGCCGGCGCGTCCGTGCCTTGGCCACTACCGCCGTAGCTGCCGCTACCCTGCGGGCCGCCCAGGAAGGTAACGTCGTTAGCGACCACTTCTACCTTGCTGCGTTTCTGGCCGTCCTGTTCCCAGCTGCGGCTCTGCAAACGGCCGCTGACCAGTGCCGGCCGGCCTTTGGTCAGGTATTGCGCCACGCGCTCGCCTAGCCCAGCCCAGGCCACTATGTCTATGTAGTCGGTGGCTTCCTGCCAATTGCCGTCACCGCCTTTGTAGCTGCGATTAAGCGCCAAACTAAAGCTACAGACGCTCTGACCATTAGGAGTAGTGCGCAATTCCGGATCGCGCGTTAAGTTGCCCATCAGAATCACTTGGTTAAAACTGCGTGCCATGTCGTTAGTCCTCCGTCCTTACTCTTTACTCTTCTTCTACTATTCTACTACGGCGGCGGGGCCGCTCGTCCGCGTCCGCCTCGCCTTCTTCGTCTTCGCTGTCACCGCGTTCGGCGGCCTTCTTGGCCTTTTCGGCTTTTAGGGCTTCGGCCTTGGCGATGGCTTTCAGGTCCGGACGGGTGATCAAAAAGCGGATGATCTCGTCCGTGATGTTGAAGGTTGATTCCACCTTACGTACGCCGTCGGTTGGCATTTCCACGGTGTAAAACACGTAGACCGCGAACTCCTGCTTATTGATGGCGTAGGCCAGCTTGCGCTTGCCCCAGTTGTCGGTTTTGGTAATCTTGCCGCCGGCGTCTTCAATGATGCCCTGGACTTTCTTTTCCGCTTTATCCAGGCCGACTTCCAAAGCCGGATGGTACAGCACGGCTATCTCGTATTGGTTCAATTGAACTCCTTCTCTTGGTCGTAGCCCAAGCGCCTAAGTTGCCTTGAGCTGAATTAGTTGTTTACGCTGCTGATTCTACCTTATTTACCTCTGTTTGTAAAGCCTAGGCGGCATCCGCGAGCTCCTCTTGCGCGACCCTGGCGTCTACCTCTACGACCTTGCAGACATCCCTTAGCATGACGTTGCTGACGGTATACAGGCTGCGGATGGAAGGCGTGTGCAGCGGGTAGTACACGTGGTCTTTGGACAGTCTTTCTTCCACCGTTGGCTCCAGTGGATGGACGATGCCGTTAAGGTTGAACAGTTTGGCCATCCGGGCCAACGCGCTCGTTACTATCCTTTGGTCCGTGACCGTCAATGATCCCAAAGCCTCCAAAGCTTCCTGGACGTGCGAATCAAAGAGTCGTATCCGTTCCTCGCCAGTCATCTCATGACCATACCGGGGGCCGTCGTTCTTAGGCAGCAGAGCTTTCATTTTGACTGGATCGCGGACTACTTCCTGGCCAACTATGGCGGCTCCCAGATTATCCAGATGATCTAGCTCCAGGATCGCGGCGTTGATTATGGCTACGTCCGGAGGCTCGACGGTGTCCACGAAGTCCAGGTGCAGCTTCTTTTCTTTTTTGTTGCGCATGATGACTTGGTTGGCCCAATGATTGCGGTAATTATATGAATTGGGCCGCACACCCAACTTGGGATGGGTAAACTCATTCCACACTACTCTTTGGAACAGCACGTGCTGTCTTACCCAATCGCAGCCGTCGTATTTGGGCGGGTCGATCGGCACCCTGCCGGATGGGTCGGGTAAGTACGGCAGGTAACACTCCAGGTCCACCAGGCCGTTGCCGTGGCGTTGAAATTCCTTTTTAGCCACGATGGCCCCCAAAGGTACAAAAAACCGCGCCGTTAGGCGCGGAAATAACTTTCCTAATCAAGGTGGTGAAGACTTTGGCTAGTCCCCGACGCATTCGCTTCTCCCGAGCAGTTTTTGTTTCATCTGCCTTAATAATAAAAAGCTCAAGCGTCTTGCGCAACCCCCAATATCACAAATTAAAATGGGGTCCGGCTGCGTAGCAGCCGGACCCCGAACCAACGAACCCCCCAAACCCGCCGTCGGCGGGCTGGTGCCCGTCTTGACCCGGGGGCGGATCTACATGCAGGTAACCGAACCCGTCCCGTGGCCGCTC
>CAZWRI010000155.1:0-14674 GCA_964636115.1 uncultured Candidatus Saccharibacteria bacterium
CATCGCCGTCAATACCGACGCCCAGGCCTTGCACCATAACAAGGCCAAGCAGAAGGTCCACATTGGCAAGGATTCCACCAAGGGCTTGGGCGCCGGCGCCGACCCCTCGGTCGGCCGCCAGGCAGCCCAGGAGTCGGAAGCTGAAATTGCCGAAGCCCTGAAGGGTGCCGACATGATCTTCGTGACCATCGGCGCCGGCGGCGGCACGGGTTCCGGTGCCGGCCCGATCGTGGCCGAGCTGGCTAAGCAGACCGAAGCCCTAGTCGTCGGTTTTGCCACCCGGCCGTTCACCTTTGAAGGCGACAAACGCCGCCGTAACGCCGAAGAAGCCATAGAACGCCTGGCCCGCAACGTGGACACCCTGATTACGGTACCCAACGACAAGCTGTTATCGACTATCGACCGTCGCACGCCGTTGCTCGAAGCCTTTAAAGTGGCGGACGACGTACTGCGCCAGGGAGTGCAGGGCATAGCCGACTTGATTACCGTGAACGGCCTGATCAACCTGGACTTTGCGGACGTCAAAGCCGTCATGAGCAACGCCGGCACGGCCTTGATGGGCATCGGTCGGGCCAGTGGCGAGAACCGGGCGGTAGAGGCCGCCACCCAAGCCATATCCAGTCCGCTGCTAGAAGTGTCAATTGACGGCGCCCGCGGCGTGCTCTTCAACGTCATCGGGGGCGCCGACATGAGCATGCACGAGATCAACACCGTGGCGGAGACCATCACCGCGGCCGCCGATTCCGAGGCCAACATCATCTTTGGCGCCACTATTAACCCAGAAATCGAAGGCGAGATCATCGTTACCGTGGTGGCTACCGGTTTTGATACCAGTTATTTTGCCAGCCGCAACGCCCAGACCGCCCGTCTGTTGCGTAAAAGCGAGGAATTCGACGCCGCTCCTAAAACGCCGCAGGTGGACGAGGAATCAATGCGCGGCCTAGACATGGAGCTACAGCCGGAGAGCGAAGAGGACAATCCGGTCAGCGATTTCCATAGCGACGACACTCCCAACATCTGGGCTATGAACGAAGACGAAGAAGAGACGGCTCAGGACAAACCGGAAACCGAAGACAACGAGCTGGATCGACCGTCGTTCCTGCGCCGCCTGCGAGGAGGCCACGGCAGCCACGAAGCGGTAGAAATCGAGCCGGAAACCGACCACGAACCCGCCAAGCCCAAGAAGTCAAAGAGCTAACGCTTAGGGGCCAGGGTTTTGTCATTAATACTACAAAAATGGTCTTGCCATTGCGCTAGAGCTGGGGTTACTATGATTGGCACGAACACTACATCTAGTGATTGCACATTGAATAACCGTTTGAAAACAGGGGTAGAAAAATGAAGTGTCAGAATTGTGGGTCAGCAGAGAACAAAGTCGTCGAATCACGCGATGTCGCCGACAATGACGCCATCCGCCGACGCCGGGAGTGCTTGAAGTGTGGTTACCGATTCACTACCTACGAGCGCTTGGAGCGGCCCAGCCTGACGGTCATTAAAACCGACGGCACCCGCGAGCTGTTCAGCCGCGAAAAGTTGCTGGCCGGCTTGCAGCACGCCTGCGAAAAGACGGCGGTCACCAGCGTCCAGCTGGAAAACTTCGTGGCCGGCGTCGAACGCGAGCTCTACGGCCGCGGCGAACCGGAAGTCAAAAGCCGGGACATCGGCGAGCTGATCATGGCCCGCCTGCCGGGCTTGAACGAAGTCGCCTACGTGCGTTTTGCCAGCGTCTACCGCAAGTTCCGCGATATAAGCGGTTTTGAGCGCGAGCTGTCCAAAATGCGCGACACCAAGGCTCAAACGGCTAAAAAATAAAAAATTGTTGCCCTATTAGTCGCTTATGATTTATCATGAATAGCGTCTAGGGAGACAAATAAAAATTAAATAACAAACGCGCCAAAGCTTTGGGCTTGGGCTTAAGGCGGCGCCTAAATTAGAGGGGTAAATATGGCAGAGGCAACAAAACTCGGGGTTCGAAGACTCTTTACGAAACCAAAGACCAAGGCGTACGACCAGCTCAAATGGGTCAAACGCGATTCGTTGATTAGTAATCCGGCTACCGGCAAGGTGGTCTTTGAGCAGAAGAACGTCGAGATTCCAGAGGGCATGAGCTTGAATGCCCTTAACATTGTGGCCCAGAAATACTTTACCGGCACCCCTGGTACGGCTGGCCGCGAGACTTCTTTCAAGCACTTGATCGACCGAGTCGCCGACACCATTACCCGGGCCGGGGTGCAAGGCGACTACTTTGAGTCCGAGTCCGAAGCCGAGGATTTCCGCGAGGAACTAAAATACGTCCTGGCTACCCAGCGGGCGGCTTTTAACAGTCCGGTTTGGTTTAACATTGGCGTGCCCGAACGCTCGCAACAGGCTAGTGCCTGCTTTATTTTGCACGTGGACGACACCATGCCAGCCATTTTGAATTGGTACACCGAGGAGGGAATGATCTTTAAGGGTGGTTCCGGTTCCGGTATCAACGTCAGCACTCTGCGCAGTTCCAAAGAGCGCTTGGGTAAATCGGCCGGCACGGCCAGCGGACCTTTGAGCTTCATGCGCGGCGCGGACGCTTCCGCCGGCGCCATCAAGTCCGGCGGCAAGACGCGCCGCGCCGCTAAGATGGTCATCCTTAACGTGGACCACCCGGACGTTGAAGAATTCATCTGGTGCAAGGCCATAGAAGAGCGCAAAGCCCGCGTGCTGGAACAGGCCGGTTTTGACATGAGCCTGGACGGCAAAGACAGCTTCAGCGTCCAGTACCAGAACGCCAACAACTCGGTGCGCGTCACCGACAAGTTCATGCGCGCCGTTGAGAACGACCAGGATTGGGACCTAAAAGCCGTGACCAACGGTAAATCGGTAGAGACGGTCAAGGCTCGCAGCCTGTGGCGCCAGATCGCCGAAGCGGCTTGGGAGTGTGCCGATCCGGGGGTACAGTTCGACACCACCATCAACAAGTGGCACACCACGCCGGTAGCCGGCCGCATCAGCGGCTCCAACCCGTGCTCGGAATACATGCACTTGGATAACTCGGCCTGTAATCTGTCTTCGATTAACCTCTTAAAATATCTGCGCGAGGACGGCAGCTTTGACATCGAAGCCTACAAACACACCATAGAGATAATGTTCACCGCCCAGGAAATCCTGGTGGGCTACAGCGAATATCCGACCAAGAACATCACCACTACCGCGCGGGCCTACCGCGAACTGGGCCTGGGTTACGCCAACCTGGGCGCGCTGTTGATGGCCCAGGGCCTGCCTTACGACTCTGACGAAGGCCGCGCCCAGGCCGCCGCGTTGACGGCGCTGATGACTGGCCACGCCTATGCTACCAGCGCCCGGATCGCCAAGCGCGTGGGGCCGTTTGCCGGTTACCACAAAGACCGGGAAGCCATGAACAAAGTACTACGCATGCACCGCGAGGAAGTCAACCGGATCGACGCCGG
Organism: uncultured Candidatus Saccharibacteria bacterium; assembly: GCA_964636115.1. Lineage (GTDB taxonomy): Bacteria > Patescibacteriota > Saccharimonadia > Saccharimonadales > UBA10212 > CAYUUT01. The sequence goes on from CAZWRI010000155.1 coordinate 3,441, forward strand.
CCTGGTGTCCGAGGAGCTTTTGAGCGCCGCGGCGTCGGCCTGGGACGAAGCCGTCGAGCTGGCCAAGCTGCACGGCGTGCGGAATTCACAGGCCTCTTTATTGGCGCCCACTGGCACCATCGGCCTGATGATGGACTGTGATACCACCGGGATCGAACCGGACCTGGGCCTAGTAAAGGTCAAGAAGCTGGTCGGCGGCGGTACCATGAGCATCGTCAACCAGACCGTGCCGCGAGCGCTTAAGACCTTAGGCTACAACCGTGGCCAGATCGAAGACATAGTTAATTACATCGACGTTGAAAAAAGCATCGTGGGCGCGCCGCACCTTAAGGACGAGCACCTGCCGGTGTTTGCCTGCAGCATGGGTGACAACGCCATCCACTACCTGGGTCACGTCAAAATGATGGGCGCTGTCCAACCGTTCCTGTCGGGCGCCATCAGCAAAACCGTCAACATGCCCGAAGAAGTCACCGTGGAGGACGTGGAGCAATTGCACCTGGACGCCTGGAAGCTCGGCCTGAAGGCGGTAGCTATTTACCGCGACAACTGTAAAGTGGCCCAGCCTTTGAGCATGGCCAAAAAAGACGGCGCTAAAGAACCGGCCGCGGCCGCTCTGGACGCCCCGGTAGCCGAGACCCCGGCCCAAGTGGTGGCCGCGGCCACCGAGCACTTCATTCCCAAGGGCGCCGTGCGCAAGGAATTGCCGCAAGTGCGCAACTCCAAGACTTTTAAGTTCACCATCGATAACGTCCGTTGCTACATGACCGTCGGTGAGTACGACGACGGTACCCCTGGCGAACTGTTCGTGCAGATCGCCAAGATGGGCTCGACTTTACGCGGCGTCATGGACGCCTTTGCCGTGTCCGTCAGTTACGGCCTGCAGTTCGGCGTGCCGCTTAAAAATTACGTCCGCAACTTTACCAACACCAGCTTTGCGCCAGCCGGTATCACTGACGATCCGGAAATCCGTACCACCAGTTCCATCATCGATTACATCTTCCGCCGGTTGGGCAAGACCTATCTGAACTTTGACGATCAGTTGGAGGTCGGGCTGGCCACCTTGGACGACATGCCGACTAATCAGGCCAGCCTACTGGAAGACATCGTTGAAGAACAGGTCGAGCGGGCCGAACAGGGTATAGGCGCTGACCCGTCCATTAGCGCGGCCGCCAGTACCGGTCCCATGCCTTCCGTCAGTCAAAAAGCGGAAGCCCCCGCGGCTACCAAAAAGCCCCTTAAAGAGGACGCGCCGCTGTGCTACAACTGCGGTAACCAAACGCAAAGAGCCGGTACCTGTTACGTCTGCACCAGCTGCGGTAGCACCACCGGCTGCAGCTAAGCACAACATCAGAGGAGAAAATTATGTCCGAAATAGGTTCGGTCGATTCAACCCCGGAAAACGGCTCGGAATTGCCAGGTTTTACGTTGTCCCTAGAAGGCCTGGCAACTATCATCTCGGCTGGCAGGGCGGAGCAAGATAGATATAATGAACTCGTAGAAAGACGCCGAAGGCCAGGGATTACCTTCGATGGGCCGGAAGCTGAATCTATTGGACGACAACTGGATGCCATCAGCGGAACCCATGGTTTGAGAATAGGAATTTTAGACTCGGTTATTCCTAGGGATGACGGCCAAAGCTGGCGCGATCACCTGGATGCTAAGCCTGAATGAGCCCCCAGTTTTTCTGAACAACGCGTAGCGAGCGTGAAGCCCGTGTCGTAAAGTAGTCTGTCTCTGCCTGCCGGGAGGCAGGCTTGGGTGCGAGAGTCTAAATCGACTGTTTGGAGATTTAGTCTCGACGCAAAGACCGGCTTTACAACTATAGGCATCAAGTGAGCGGAGCGGTTGAAAAAGGTTAAGGCGAGCGCCGGTTGACTTCAAGGTGTTATTGGCACATCATTAAGCGTAAGTACTACGCTATGGCTAAAGGTAATAATAAATCGGCCAAGGCTGATAAATCTACGCTCAAAAAAATCTCTTTTTCGCGCCGCGGCGCCTTGGTTTTTGGCCTGATCTTCGTGGCCGTCGGCGGGTACCTAATCTTTAAGAGCTTTGCCGCCACACCGACGGCGGCTAATATCTGGGTCAACGTGGCGGCCGGAGCCAGCCCCAGTCGCTGCGCGACTGCCTGTGCCTACAATGCTTCGCACGCTTACGGGGACCTTAGCTCGGCTTATGACGCGGCTCAGCCGGGCGACACCGTCCTGGTGCAGTGTGGTAGTTACGATGGCTTTGACCCGGCCACGGCTTTGAGCAATGGCCCCAATATAACCTTCCAGCCGGTAACGGACTTCTGCGCCAGCATAGGTAATACCGATGGTAGTATGATTTTCCGCGACCATAGTGGCGGTAACGCCACAGGCAGCTATTCTACTTGGCAAAAATTCGTGATGCCCGGTGGAACCTACGAAGAAGCTACCAGCAGCTACCTGCGGAATTTGGTACTCGATCATAACCACATAGCGGTCGATCAACAGGCTACCGGCACGATTAATAACTTCCATTTAGTAAACGGCCTACAGTTTATCAATAACACCGTTGGGCCCGCCTGCTGCAGTCAAAACCAATCCAGCCCCGAGGGCTTACGAATTGGCACGCCGGGAGGAGGCAGCTCGACCAACGTCCTGGTCAAGGGCAACTTGATCCAATATCCGCTGCGGACCTGTAGTTACTGGCCGTCAACCTATAAGCTGGAAGGCCAGACGCTGTCAGCCGGCTCCTGTCCGGGCACGACTTGCACCGGCTGCCACGATGACGGCATGCACGTCTGGGGACTGACTAACTCAACTATTCAGGACAATCGGATAGTGGGCGCGGAGGTACAAGGGATTTTCATTGAAAATTCCAACGGCGTGAACGGGTTGACGAACGCCAACAACAACATCATTGATAACATGGTCTCGGTGGTAGGGGGTAACGCGGGCATCTACGTGGAAGGCAATGGTACCTCGCCGCTTATTAGTGGAACTTGGAACATCGCCTTTAACACTACGCCCAATCTGATTGAGATCGCCAGCTATAACGGCATGGCGGCGGGTACGGTGTTTAATCTGACGGGCAACGTGGGACAGTTGATGAACGCGAGCAGTGGCGGTAATAACGCCGGTTGCCAAGGGCAGGCCTCCGGAGTGACGATAAATTACAAATACAACGCTTGGCTGCCCACCAACGGTGGCACCAGCGGTCCTTGCGGTGCCGGAGATTTGGGTAACGCTAACGTGGCTTTCGTTGACGCCATTAGCGATCTAGATTTGGCAAACGGCAACACTCAAGCCAATAATCTGGTACCGGCAGCTACCTGCACGGCGATTATCACCAGCGACATTAACGGTAACGGCCGGCCGGCAGCTGGCGGCAGCGCCTGTGACGCCGGAGCCGACGAGTATGGTGCGACGGCCGGCGGTGGCACCACCCCCAAACCCGGCGACGTCAACGGTGACGGTTCGGTCAACGTCTTTGATCTTTCTATCCTCCTCACCAACTACGGTAAAGCCGGTAACTCCAGTCAAGGCGACTTAAATAACGACAACCAGATAAACGTCTTTGACCTATCCATACTGCTGAGTAATTATGGGGCTTAGCGATTCTGGCTACTAAAACTGTTTAAGCTTTGCTAAACTTGCCCTAAAGGCAGGGATGAAAAAACAGCAGAAAAACGCTCCCGCTATAAGGTCCAGCGCCTTTTCTGGGCGGTCATTAGCGATCTTTGCCATGATATTCGTGGTCATCGGCGGCTACTTGATTTTTAAAAGCTTCGCGGCTACGCCAACCAGTGCTAATTTATGGGTCGATTTAAATGGCGGCAGTTGTACGCGCTCGGCGTCGGCGAGCGCGTACGCCGATTCCAAGGCCTGCGGCAGCATCGACGCCGCCTACGGTGCTGCCCAGCCGGGGGATCTGGTGCTGGTCAAATGCGGTAATTACACCGACGGGCAGGGCAGTAACCAGATCGTCTTTTCCTCCAACAAATCGGCCGGCCCCAACGTCACCATCCAGTCCGAACAGCCGCAGTGCGCCACTACGGGAGCCTGGGAACTGGACTCCGGTGACGGCGCCAAAGGTGGTGACTATCTGACGATCAAGGATTTCACCATCAACGATGGTTACGGAGGGGTCATCGGCTCCGGCCGCACCAACGTCACCATTGACGGCAACCTTATCGAAGCCCTTAACGACAACTTCCGTCATCAGTTTATAAACTTCACTAATAGCAGCTACATCGCCGTGACCAACAATACGATCGGCCCGGGCTGTTGTGGCAGTTCCACGGTCGGTGACTCGCCCGAAGGCATTCGCTTTGGCTCGACTAGCTCTTCAAGCTACAACGATCACATCACCATCAGCCATAACTTAATCCACTATATTGGCCGTCTGTCGTCCGAATGGCCCAGTTCGCTTTACGGCCCGGCCCAGGGCTCGGATTGCGGCTCAGCCTGCCACGTGGACGGTATCCATATCTTTGGCATGACCAATTCGACCATTTCTTACAACCGGTTGTACGGCGCGCCTTGCCAAGGAATATTCATCGAAAGCACCAACAGCGCGCCGAACGGCAACATCAATATCGTCGGCAATGCCATTTCGGCCTTGGGCGATGGCGGTTGCGGTGATAAATCGATTTACATCAAAGCCACCACCGGTACTTCAAACGAGTGGTCGGGGACCTTCAACATCGCCTTCAACAGCGCCGAAGGCAGCTTGAACCTGGGTGGCGGATTCAGCGACTGCGCCAGTCTGGGGTGCACCTTTAACCTAACGGGTAACTACATGAACCTGTTCGTGACTAATAGCTCCGGCAACGACGCCGGCTGCAACGGTGGTAACCCGACCAACGTGCATATAAATTACAGTTATAACGTCTGGGGAAGCGGGTCGGCCACCAGCTCGTCCGGTTGCGGTGGCAACTCCAAGACCGGCGCCTTGGACTTTGTTAAGGACGATCCGCCGCCGGCGACTGGCATCGACATGCATTTGACTGGCGCCAGCACGCCGGCGGCGGACTACGTGCCCTCCGGCGTCTGTACGGCCATCACTACCGCCGACATCGACGGCGTTAGTCGCCCCCAGGGTTCGGCCTGTGACGCCGGTGCCTTCGAATATACTTCTAGCGGCGGCGGAAGCGGCGTGAACGCGGTCTATGTTTCCGGCTCGGGCAATGATTCTACTTGTGCGCGTGGCAATTCGTCTAAACCTTGTCTGAGTTTTCAAAAGGCCTACAGCCTAGCGCAGAATAACGATCTTATCCAGGTAGCTGCCGGTAGCTACGCTGGCCAGCTTATTACCCAAACCGGTACTAGTAACACCGTTGACTTCCAGTGTGTTAGTGCCCATGCCTGCACGATTAACGGCGATCTGACGTTGGGTCAGAACAATGGTTCGCCTAGCGGCAACGCGCCGTCCAATCTGACTTTTGACGGCATTGACGTCCATGGCACAGTGTTTGGCTGGTACGCGGATAACAGTGGGCAATCCACGGGCACCACCGGTTTTGTGTTCCAGAACGCCCACGTGTGGGATACCACGGCTGGAGGCCGCGGTATCTATCTTTATAGTTTCAACGGCGCGATCATTAAGAACGTGGAAGTTGGGCCGCTGTGCTGTAACTCCGACGGTATAGACATGGCCATCCCGCGCGCGGGCGCGCCCAGCCCCACCAACATCACGCTTGATACCGTAAACGTGCACGATATTTACGATTCCTGCGCGCTCTTGAATGCCAAGTTATCAGGTACCTCGTGTTCCGGCAGCGGGTTTGAGTCCGGGTGCTCGTCGTGCGAGCACCCGGACGGCAGTCAATGGTATGGCGGCCTGAACTCCACGATTAAAAACAGTACTTTCACCAACATCAACCCCGGAGGTGGTGCTGCCCAGGGTATCTTCCTGCAGTCCGCTAACGGTGGTCTTTTCTCGAACCTGACCATCACCGGCAATACTTTGGGAACTACCGCCAACAACGACCTGTCAATCAGCGGCCCGTCTCCTGGCACTGTCAGCGGCACGGTCAATATTTCCAATAATCACGTTGGCAGTAATATCCGGCTTTACGGCGATACCGCCAGCAGCGCGCCTTTTTCGCCCGGAGTCCGGATTACCGTCGCCAACAATACGGCGGCCGTCTACCAGACTTCGCTGAATAATGGTTGCGACCTGATTCTGTCCAATGGCTCGACTTACACTCCGACTTACAGTAGTAACACTTTCAGCAACGGCCAGTGTCAGGGCGGCGGTGGCACCACCCCCAAAACCGGTGACGTCAACGGTGATGGCTCGGTCAACGTCTTTGACCTGTCAATCCTGCTAACGAATTATGGCAAAGCGGGCACCTTCAGCCAAGGCGACCTTAACAGCGATGGCCAGATCAATATCTTTGACTTATCGATACTGCTGTCTAATTATGGAAGTTAGAAGATTATGGTAAAGGCTAAAACAAAAGGCGGCGAACTCAAGCGGTCCAGGCGCCTCTTCGGCCCGGCCTCGCTGGCTTTCATATTGGTTTTCGGGGCCATTGGCGGCTACGCGATCTACAAGAGCTTTGCGGCGGCGCCCGGCCCGCCAGGCAGCTGCACGCAGACTATCAGTAGCGGTACCAATCTGGGCAGCACTGTAACTAATGCCACCGGCGGGGCGGTCATCTGTTTGAACTCCGGCAGCTATAGCGTCGCCGGCAATGATTTATACGGTGTCCATAAATCCGACTGGGTGACTATCAAACCGGCCAGCGGCGCCACGGTCAACCTAAGCCTGACGCTGTGGGGCGTCCAGTACATGCGTTTTACCGGCCTAGGTGGCACTTTGAACATCAGCGGCCTATACATGAGTTCGGGCAATAGCGACTCCAGCTTGGGCCACGGGCCGCTGGGCCAGCACGTGGAAGTCGACCACGCCAATTTTACCGGTACAGCGCAGCTGGACCCGCAGGACGCCAATCTGGATTGGACGATCGACTCCAATACTTTCTACGACCTGGACGCCGGTACTTACGAGGGCCGTTTATCGGTCCGCGGCTACGACGTGAGCGCTAACTCTGGCATAACTATCAGCAATAATAAGTTCGGCCAGGGGGGGTGTTCGGATGGCGTGCAGGTAATTGGTAGCGCGTACGGCGTGGTCATCGGACCTGGCAATGAATTCAGTCACATCGATCAGGGCGGCTGCTCCTCGCATAACGACCCGATCCAGTTTTACGGTGCCGACCACACCGTCGTAACAGGGAATTATTTCCACGATAACGCCGGCTCTGGCGGCCTGGAATCGTTCGATGGTAACGGTGAACATACTACGGTGACCAACAACGTTTTTGAGTGTACGTGTGGCTATCCCTGGTCGGTAGCGGCTTTCAGTGGCCAAGGATGGTTGGTCCAACACAACACGTTTGCCAATGGCGGCAGTTTAGGTTTTCAGCTCTCTGGCAACGGTCTCAATCCTAGCGGCAACATAGTTAAAGATAATATTTTTGCCGGTGGCGGTAGTATCCAAGGCATTGGCAGCTGGGGAACCAGCGATCATAACTTGAATGCCGGCGTTTCCGGCACCGGCAATATAAGCGGAACGCCGACCTTCGTGGGCGGCGCCAACCCTACCACCTATGCCGGTTTTGCCCTGACGTCGTCTTCAGTGGGGCATAATGCCGCCTCGGACGGGACCGACATGGGGGCCAACGTGAATGCTGGTGGTTCGGGCGGCGGCGGAACGCCGCCGCCCACCGTAAGCCTGACTGCCAACCCTAGCTCCGTAATTGTTGGTAATAGCTCGACTCTTGCCTGGAGCACCAGTGACGCTACCTCGTGTACGGCCTCGGGTGCCTGGAGCGGTTCCAAGGCTACTTCCGGTTCGCAATCTACCGGCAGTCTAAGCTCCTCGGCCACTTATAGCCTGAGTTGCAGTGGGGCGGGCGGCACCGGTTCGGCTTCGACGACGGTGACAGTTAGCCAGCCAGGTGATGTCACTATCGGTGAAACCAAGGTCCTAACTAGCGGCGACAGCGGTAACGCCAATCTACTTATTGCCCAAAACGCCCCGCTTTCCCAGGCCGCGACCGTCAAAAGCCTGTCATTTTACGTTACCAATGCCGCGGGCAAGCTGCGCCTGGGTATCTACGATTCTTCGGGAGCCGGTGGCGGCCCAGGTACGCTCAAGGCCCAGACGGCCGAAATTACCCCGGTAAGCGGTTGGAATACGGCTAACGTTACCAGCCAAGTTTCGCTGCCGGCTGGTACTTATTGGTTGGCCTATCTGCCTAGCGACAATAGCCTAAGCTTCGAAAAGGCTGAGGATGGCAGCTCTTCAGGCAAGTACTACTCTTACGCCTACGGCAGCTTGCCAAATACTTTTTCGGCCTCGCCGTCTTCCACTACTTCCCACTGGTCGTTCTACGCTACCTTGAATACCGGCTCCCTTCCTAACAAACCCGGCGACGTCAACGGTGACGGCTCGGTCAACGTCTTTGATTTGTCCATCCTGCTGTCTAACTACGGCAAAGCGGGCAACTCCGGCCAGGGGGACCTTAACAACGATGGCCAGGTCAACGTGCTGGACCTTTCGATCCTACTCAGCAATTATGGGGCTTAAGCTGCTACAATAAGACTATGCGAGTGGTAGCGCTTTATCATCCCAATAACGATGAATTTTCCGGCATGGTCCAGGACTATGCCCGTGAATTCGAGGCCTACAAACACAAGAGCCTGGAGCTCAAGAGCCTGGAAACCACCGAAGGCGCCGATTTGGCCGCCCTATACTCCATAGTGCGTTATCCGGCCATGCTGGTGCTTAGCGACACCGGTTCTTTGGTGCGGTTGTGGGAAGGCGCACCGCTTCCGCTGATGGACGAGCTTTCTTATTATGCCCAGGACGCTTCGGCGGCCCCCCCGCGGCTGAGCCATATTCTGCCCGCGGCGGCCTAACCTCTGTTATAATTAACCCTAAGCGGGGCAGGTGGAGCCTTATTATTTTATGAACCAGCAACCCAATAATCAGAAATCGCAATTCTCCCAACTGGAGGAGCAGGTACTGGCTGCCTGGAAAAAGGAAAAGACTTTCCAAAAAAGCGTCGAACAACGGGAAGGGCAGGAGCGCTTTAACTTCAACGACGGCCCGCCGTTTGCCAACGGCCTGCCGCACTTTGGCCACAGCCTGGTCACCGGCATCAAAGACTCGATTTTAAGGTACAAAACCATGAGCGGCTACTACGTCCCGCGCCGCAACGGCTGGGACTGCCACGGCCTACCAGTGGAATTCGCCATCGAAAAAGAATTCGGCATCTCCGGCAAAAAACAGATAGAAGAGCTGGGCATCGAAAAATTCAACGCCGCCTGCCGCGCCAGCATCTTCAAATATAAGGACGACTGGGAAGACTTTTTGCAGCGCTACGGCCGCTGGAGCGATTACGAACACTATTACGCCACCGTGGACCGCGATTACACCGAAAGCGTCTGGTGGGTCCTAAGCCAAATTCACCAAAAAGGCCTGCTGTACCGTGGCCTGAAATCGGTGCCATACTGCCCACGCTGCCAGACGCCACTATCCAACTTTGAGCTCAACGAGGGCTACAAAGACAACGTGCCCGACCCCTCGGTTTTTGTTTATTTTCCCCTTAAAGACGATCCCAGCACAAAGTTGTTGGCCTGGACGACCACTCCCTGGACGCTTCCCGCCAATGCCGCCTTAGCCGTCGACCAGGCCGCTGACTATGCTTATGTCGAGCTCACAGAAGACGGCTCCACGGTCATTTTGGCCAAAGACCGCCTGGACGTGCTTGATCTAAGAAAAAGCCAATACAAGCTCTTAAAAACGGTGAAGGGCTCAGAGCTAGTCGGCCTGCGCTACCAACCGCTTTACCCACTGCCGGAAGGTAAGTTCAGCGTGGCGCAGGCCAGAAACGCCTATCAGGTGGTGCACGACGACAGCGTCAGCTTGGAAGATGGTACCGGAATCCTACATTCCGCGCCGCGCTACGGCGAAGCCGACCTGGCCATGGGCCAAGAGCACGATTTACCCCTGATAGAGAGTGTTGATTCCAGCGGCCACCAGATCTACGGTCCCAAAGAATCCTTGGGCAAATTCTTCAAAGACGCGGATGAACACATCATCGCGGACCTGACCCATAAGGATAAAATCTTCGCCGCCGAAACCCACGACCACACCTATCCGTTCTGTTGGCGCTGCGACACGCCGCTGATGTACTTTGCCACTACCACCTGGTTCGTGGAAGTCACCAAGATCAAGGCCGACCTGGTCAAAACCGCCGAACAGATCAACTGGGTGCCAGCCAACATCAAGGGAGGTCGCTGGGGCAAATGGCTGGAAGGCGCCCGCGACTGGGCCATCAGCCGTAACCGCTATTGGGGCGCGCCGCTGCCCATCTGGCAAAACGTGGACGATGAAAACGATTTCATCGTAGTAGAAAGCATCGCCCAGCTTAAAGAATTAGCAGGTGATGACGTCAAAGTAGACGACCTGCACCGGCCGTTCATCGACCAAATCAGTTTTACCAAAGACGGCAAAACCTATGAGCGGGTGGAAGAAGTCCTGGACTGCTGGTTCGAATCCGGCTCGATGCCGGTGGCCCAGTGGCATTACCCCTTTGAAAACAAGGAAAAGACCGAAGAACTGCTGACCGCCGACTTCATCACCGAGGGCCTTGACCAGACCCGCCTGTGGTTTTACGTGCAGCACGTCATCAGTACCATCCTGTTTGACAAGCCGGCGTTCAAAAACGTCATCGTAACCGGGATAATCATGGCCGCTGACGGCCAAAAACTGTCTAAGCGCCTAAAGAACTACCCGCCCACCGAGGAGGTCTTTGAACACGAAGGCGCCGACGCGCTCCGCCTCTTCTTGCTCTCTAGCGTCCAGGCCACGGAAACGGCTGACTACATGCGCTTCAACCGTGACGGCGTCAAAGACCTGCAGCGCAACCTGCTGGGCACGCTGTTTAACTCCTTCAAATTCTTCCAGACCTATTCGCAACTAGACAAGTGGCAGGCCGGGGAACTGGAGCGGCCAAAATCAGCTAATTTATTAGACCAGTGGATTTTGGCCCGCCTGGACGAAACCATCGCCGGCAGCACCAAAAGCCTGGATGTCTTTAAGATAGCCCACGCCATCGAGCCGGTGGTAACACTGGTGGATGACTTGTCCAACTGGTACATCCGCCGCAGCCGCAAACGCTTCTGGAAGTCCGAAAACGATACCGATAAGCAACAGGGGTACGACACCTTATACTATGTGCTGATGCG
>CAZWRI010000156.1:0-3120 GCA_964636115.1 uncultured Candidatus Saccharibacteria bacterium
GGTTCACACCCGTACAAAGTCCGTTATTGATCTGCTGCTGGGCCGATATGGCGTGAGCCGCCGGCGCCGCTAAAAACGACACCGTCAGGGCAGCCCAGAAAGCCAGACTCGCTAATCGAGCCCCAAACTTAAGCCTATTCATGCTCCGTATTATATATTACAACGGGGTTATTTACTAGGCCGTGGTGGCTTTGTTCAGTACGAAGCGCACGATGATCTGAGCTAAGGCGACGACCACAAGACCGATGAGGGCGTAAAGGATGGTGTTTTTGGCGCTACCGACACTTTCTTGTTTACCGCCACTGGTAATGTAGCGGAAGCCGCCAACGATGATCATTACCACGGCGATGACGCCCACGATGACCGAGAAGATGTTAATGATTAGCGTCAGCAGATGGTTAAAGGTATCCGTACCGGTGGTGCCACTAGGACAAGCCGTGCCGGTCCCGGCGTCGTTAGGAATCTGCAGGTCTTGGGCACCGCCACAGACGGCCTGCTCAGGGTTTGGCGACGCAGCGTTAGCGATGGCGGGAGACATCATTGGCAGTAAAAGAAATAGGGCAGCACTAAAAATAGCGAGTTTATTTTTTATTCTTTGAAGCATTTTTGGATTTCCTTATGTTAAATCTTAGTTAAAGTATATATGCTCTCATCGCACAGTCAATATGCTTATGTCAAATTATTTAGTGGCCCTATTTAGAACGAATTTGACGATAATTTGGGCCAAAGCGACCAGGACCAGGCCGATGATCGCGTAGAGTAAGGTGCTTTTGGCGGATGACACTTTGTTGCTGTCGCCAGCGCTGGTAATGTACTTGAAGCCAGCCACGACTATCATTACCACGGCCACTATGCCCACTAGGACCGACAATAAATTAATGATCGTCTTGATGGTGCTATTGATATTGCCTGTGGCACCGGAATCGGGAGTGCAGCCGTTAACTCCGGCGGCGGCGTTGACGCCGCATTGGATGTCTGATTGGGCATCGGCCAAAACCAAAGCCGGCGAGGCGAACAAGCTCAAGCCGAATACTAGGGAAAGGCTTAGGAGGGTTCTTTTTATTAGGCTCATGTTATTAGAGTAACCTATCCGTTATAAATCTGGTAATCGTCCAAGCCAACGCCACCACCACCAGCGCTACCAACGAATAAGTAATGCGGCGGCGGGCATTGGCAACGGCTTCGCTGTTGCCGCCGGAAGTCACCATCGTAAAACCGCCAATAATGATCATTATGACCGCCCCTATGCCGGTAATCAGGGCGATGATGGTCGCGGCGTCGTTGATTATGTTCACTGCCGGATCTTTGGTCACGTTACCGGCACTGCAGACGGAGCTGCTTTGGGCGTCGGTGTTACCGTTTTGACAAGCCACGTCCAAGGGGTTGGCGGGCGGCGCCGCCAAAGCCGGCGCCGCCGCCAAACCAAAGCCAGTAACGGCTAAAACTACGACTAATAGACTCTTGAATTTAGTCCTCATGAGGTCCGTCCCAGCACGAAGGTCACGATGCTGTCCGCCAGCGCGGCCAGCACCAGCCCGACCGCTATGTAGATTATCTGGCGCCGGATTTCGGCGGTTTTTTGTGGTTCGCCCTGGGTGAACACGTACCGCAGCCCGGAAATCACCAACATCAGGAACGCCAGCGCGCCGATGGCCGTAAAGACAATGGTCAGGACGTGGGCCAGGGTAGTGGGCGTGGCGTTGGTCTGCGGTAAAGTGTCCGGGCTGACCAAGTGTTGGGCAAGGTATTTGATCATGGGTTAGTAAACGAGTTCCCTATGAACGACACCACGGCCGCCGCGATTACGGCGATGGCCAGGCCAATTAGCGAATTTTGCAGGCGCTTGCGCGCGGAAGTGCCTTTTTCGGGGCTGCCAGTGGAAGTAATGTACTGGATGCCGGCAATGATGATGGAAATCACCGCCGCGAAGCCGGCGATGCGCAGCAGCATCTCCAAAACCGCCAGCCCCACGGCCCAGATATCGTTGGGAAAATTGAAAGTTATGGAGCAGTCGGGCGGAGTTGGCTGGGTTTTTAAATAATCCCACCAGCGGGGCAGAAAGAAGAACTGGTTATTGCAGCCGGCGGCGAATAGCGGCGTTATCAGCTTGGCAAAGACCGCGGCGATCATTTAAATATCCCTCCCGGTATCAGCCACTGCAGAAAAGCGAATATGAAGAAGAAGGCCACCAGGGCAATCAGGCCGTTCATCATGCGCTGCTTGGCGGCGCCCACGGCCTGCGGATTGTCGCCGGCCATCGAATACTGGATGCCACCTAGGATAATCACGCCGGTCACTATAACTCCTATGCCAACGCTCAAAAAGTCCACGATCTGTTGGATGTCGCCCACGATCGGACTGTCATTAAGGCATTTTTGAACCTTGGATTCATCAACTTGAGTGACGGTTTTTCCTTTTGAATCAACCGTTTTACTGGTCGTGTTACTACAATCGTCGGCAAAGGCAACCGCCGGCACGCTCAGAACCGTCAGAGCGCAAAAAAGGGCTAAGACTAGCCCGCTAATTCGATTTTTTGTTTGTTTTTTAGAGATCAACATATCTGCCGTCTTCTTGGCTTGCACTATAGCATACTTTAAGGATAAGCCGAATACGGAACCGACCACTGTGGCAACAGATTATTGATTTAATACCGCTTGTGCTATAGTCGGAACAGTAGATATTGCCAAAATGAAAAGATACAAAAAACTAGCAGTGGGCTTTTTGGTACTATTAACCGCCCTTGCGATAATGCCCAGATTGTCCGGGCACGCGTTCGCCGCCACAAAGTACGATTCGGCGGACATCGCCAAGTGTGTTGGCAACCTGCAGCTAATTGACATTGCCCATATCCAATGTTCTGACGCTAGCGGTGGCAAGATCACTTTTTACGACCCGGTTCCCGAGGACGACACCTTTAACTATATACCCGTTAACGGTAGTGACTTTTGCTCGCCGGACCTTTCCAGCGTCAATAACTTTACTTATTTTGGCGATAAGAAACTTAATACTTACGGAATCAACTTGTCTCTGGGCAAAGACAGTAGCGGCAACCAGATCCTGATGTACAACCTGAACTCCAGCTCCACGCCTGGTTTTATCAACCTGGGCTACGACACGGGT
>CAZWRI010000157.1:0-1872 GCA_964636115.1 uncultured Candidatus Saccharibacteria bacterium
TGCCCAGGTTTTCAATCACTCCCCCAATGTCTTTGCGCAGACCGTAAATCAAGCCCACCAGAGCGATTAAGGCGATAATGGTCAACGCCAACTTGAACCGCGACTGCTTGAGTGGACTATCCATAAACTACTAGTGGGCTATTATAAACGCTATACTTAGCTTATGGCAGAGTTTAAGCCAAAAAGCCTATGTATTTTAGGCCGGCAGGCCAATTTGGGATTAGCCGAGCTGGAGAGCCTGTACGGCAGTGACCACGTCCGGGGGCTAGAGAACGCCGCCCTGCTGGACGTTGAAGCTGGTCTGGTTAATTTCAAGCGCTTAGGGGGCACTATAAAAGTGGCGCGCATCCTGACCGAAATCGACTCTACCGCGTGGCCCACAATTAAGAAATACCTGGTTCAGAACATCCCCCCGCATCTGCAGCACTTACTCCCGGGTAAATTCACTTTGGGTTTGAGCGTCTACGGGCTTAAAACGGACGTCAGGGCTATCAACACGGCCGCCCTGGGGGTCAGGAAAGTGGTCCGCCAGGGCGGCCGCCCAGCGCGGGTCGTTCCTAATAAGGAGCTGGCCCTCAACAGCGCCCAGGTCCTACACAATAAATTGACGACCCAGGGCGCGTGGGAGCTGCTGCTGGTCAAAAGCGGTGACAAAACCATTTTGGCCCAGTCCTTTTTTGTACAGGACATTGACGCTTACGCCGCCCGGGACCAGGCACGGCCGGCGCGTGACGCCCGGGTGGGCATGCTGCCGCCCAAACTGGCCCAGATCATCATCAACCTGGCGGCCGGCCGCGTGGGCGGCAGCAGCGGCCAATCAGCCGTTGAACAGCTGATGGTGCTGGACCCGTTCTGCGGCACGGGAGTCGTACTCCAGGAAGCGCTCCTGATGGGCTATAGCGCTCAGGGTACTGATATCGAGCCGCGAATGATCGATTATAGCCGCCAGAACCTGCAATGGCTGGTCGAACAGTTCCCGCAGATCGAAGGGCGGGTAGTGTTGGAGCCCGGCGACGCCACCACCTCACAGTGGGCTCCCTTCAGCGTGGTGGCGTCGGAAGCCGCCCTTGGTCCACCGCTAGCCTCCCTGCCACCGCCCGCCGAATTGAAGCAGATAGTCAGTGACGCCAACGCTACTCTTAAAAGATTCCTTAATAATCTACGGCCGCAATTAAGGCCCGGGCGCAGGGTTTGTCTGGCGGTTCCAGCTTGGCGCCAAGGCGCCAAGCTGATCGACCTACCCCTGGTTGACCAGATAAGCGATTTGGGGTACAATTGGGTGGATTTCAAGCACGTGGAGCGGTCTGATCTGGTCTACTTTAGAGAGGATCAAACGGTCGCCCGCCGCCTGCTTGTATTAACCAAGAAAGATTAATCAACCATGTCACACGTAAAAGCTGGTGGATCCAGCAGCAACGTCCACGACAGTCCCGGCCAGCGCCTGGGCGTAAAGGTATTTGGCGGCCAAAAGGTTAAGACCGGCGACGTCATCGTCCGCCAGGTAGGCATGACCAAGCGGGCCGGCGATGGCACCTTTTTATCCAAAAACTTCAGCATTCACGCCGCTAAAGACGGCGTTGTCCAATTCAAGACCCGCCGCGTCAAAAGCTTTAGCGGCCGCTCTATCCCCCGCACCGAAGTCACCGTAGAATAAATATTGTCGACTAGGGTTTATCGACGGCTGGATTCAGTCCCAGCTGCTGTTTGATGCGGGCGACCACATCACCTATCAGGACCTGTGATTTGACCAGGTAATCATTCGCGCCAAGATCCATGGCCCGTTTCTTGTCGGCGTCCTGGCCTCTAGCGGTAAGCATTATAATCTTTGTCTGCCCGGTTTCCGGAGTATTGCGCAGGATGTCCAACACGTCA
>CAZWRI010000158.1:0-6551 GCA_964636115.1 uncultured Candidatus Saccharibacteria bacterium
TTTTTGAAAGCAACCCTGACGATCTGCCCAGTCAGCGCGCCAAACAACAATGGGATCGGGAGCGCGCCATCCTAAACGGCCGGCAGGTCTTGGCGCTGTCGACCAAGCCCTCCCCCAGGGAACGGAAGCTCAACGAGAAACGTATCGCCATCGGTAGCGTATTTGGCATCCTGCCACCGGTAGAGTGGATCAACGAGCATTTTGGCACCACGACGAATTATTACCGCGAGCTGGAGGCCCAAGACGTCCATTACGTACGGGTATTCAGCGACTGGTCCAGCAAGGACTTTGTGCAATACGTCGCGCGGACCGGTAAGGCCTTGGGCCGCAAACCTACCGAAGACGATCTGTGGCGACGATCAAAACAAAAACCATGGGAGTGCCCCTCCCCGTACATCATCATGGGGCGGATCGGTGACGGCCGCAAGCTGGGACGGGTCATGGAGCTTGCGGGATACGTGGACCCATACAATTGGGACCTGGACGACTACGTGGCGTGGGGCGTCAGGTTTACCAGAGCTAACGACGGCACCGTACCCAGTTCACCTCTGCTGAATTTCTTGTCGCCATCTGGCTTGGCTCCGTCTACGCGGTCGATAGTCAATAATTTTGGGATGGCTAACTATCAGGCCCAGGTCCAGCAGAGGTTTACCCAAGAAGAAACTCTGACGCGGGCCGCCGTCCACGCGAAGCTTCGTCAGATTAGCGACGAGGTTGCCGTGGGAATGCTCCCGGCGTCTCTTACGGAGGCACGTACTTCGGACAAGGAGCTCCTTAAAGTGGTCGGACAATTCCGAATTGCCAGCGAATTACTGAGCAGTTCGGAAGAAGAAACTTTGGTCAATCTGGCCGTTACTACCTTGGATGGTGGATTTATATCGGCCATCCGCAAGAAAAACGACGCGTTTTCGGCCGGCGACATCGAATCCACGGCTTTATATCTGGACGTTTTTGACGACGTCTGGCCAATGGACAAGCATCTAGAAGCTTTGCGGATTGATTTTAAAGCTGAGGCTTACTGCCAGTATATTAGTGAGCGACAGGAGTACGAACGCCGCCGATCGCGGGCCCGTAGCTTAGCCAGACGTCAGCGGCGACAGGCACTCGAAAAGTCTTAGCCCTGGATCAGGTTGAGGATATTGCCGGCGGGGTCTTTGAACCAGGCGGACTGCAGTTTGCCAAAGATATGGATGTCGCCTTCCACGGTTACGTCGGGGATGTTGTCGTAGTGCTCAAAGGCCACGCCGTGACCCTTTAACTCCTCGACGGCCGCCTTAAGGTCGGCTACTTCCCAACTGGCGGCCGTTGCCTTGTTGGTGCCGGCAAAACCCGATTCGTAAACAAAGATTTTGGTGCCGTTGCCGCAAGAGTACATCACGCCGCCGGGGTCTTGGCCTCCGGCTGGCTTCAGACCCAGAGTCCCTTCGTAAAACTCCTTGGCTTTTGCCAAGTCCTTGACGGCCAATACCGCGTACGCCGTTGAATTGCCTAACATCACTACCTCCCGCTTATTTATATTTAAAGTATACTCTGCGCGACAAGTGGTTGACCTCGTAAAGTGCGATCAGCAGTGACGGCAAGTACACCAGACCGATCAACCCAAGCGGCTGGCGTAAGGTGTCAAGCACGTAACCGCCGTAAGGCAGAATGGTGTAGTCGCCCTGTTGATCACCGACGACGGCTAGCTCGCCGGGCTGCAAGGCGATAGTGGTAGCCGAATGCTGGGGATCGTAGAAACTTAGGTGATGGGCGCGGAAGATTATGACGCCCGCCGCGGCCAGTAACGCCAGACAGATCAATAGGGTGACCGTGGCCGTCCTAAGGTAGCGCATCCTAGACTCCGGTTCCAGTGAACGACAGGTTGATACCACTGATGCTGACACCCACGCCGGTACCGGAATAGGCGTCGGCGTCCATTGAGACGCTCAAGCTGTACTGGGCTACCGAATTGGGCGCGATGGTGTCGCCCAGAGCCGTGCCGCCCGTGGAATTAGAACTGATCAAGGTCTGCAGCGAGACGCTGAGCGCGGGTTCGGGCACGTCGACGCGCGTAAAGTTAAAGTAGACTTTGGCCAGGTTCACGTTGCCTAGGTTGGTAGGAGTGGTACTAATGGAAGCTTTGAGTGCCAGCGAAGTGTTGGAGCTATAGTTTTTAAGATAAAAGCTGTTGCCACCGGCCGGTACCGCCGCGCCACCGGGCACTACCCCGTCAAAGTTGAAGCCGGCGGTTGAGGGTACGGTGAAGGTGGTGCCGTTAGTGCTGATGCGCAAATCGGCCGCGCCCACGCTGATAGTGTTGGCACTCAAAGTGGCTGCTGGGCTTTGCAGGGCGGCAAAGGTGGCGCTGGTGCTTATGATGCCTACCGCGCCAATGACAGCCAGTGCCCGCAGTAGATGGCTAAAGTTCCTGGTGACTAACATGGCTCTGAAACTTCCCGGATGATTAGCCTAAATATGGCACCGGGAAGTTTTAGCGTCAAACGCTTATGGTGAGTGTTTTTTACATCACTTTATGATTATTTGACGCGGGCCCATCAATAACGCCACCACTGCTTACAGATCGGTGGATTCGCCCTGCTTAAGGCTGTGGGTCTTGATATTCTTTTCGTCCAGCGAACGGGCTAAGAAGTCTGGGTTTCCGCCCAGATAATCAAAGTGTATGGGCACTACCTGTTTGGCGCCTACCTGTACCGCGAAAGCAAAGGCGTCGTGCAAAGAAATGTCCGGCCCGTTAATGGGCACGGCCAGGACCTCCGCCTGCAAACCTTCCAGCTCCTTGCCATCTCCGGGATGGAACAATCGCCCACCCACCAGATAGCCGCTGTTCTGGACGCTGGTGCTGCCGTCCACCATCAGGCAGTGCGGCAATTCCCTGACCTGGACTTTAAGGCCATTGACATCGAATTCCTGGCCGTCCGACACTACTTGCGGCTGGCTTCTCATCTGTTTGGCGGTACTAGCGTTGGCGTAAGTCTTAACGCCGTCGGACATGAATCTTTGGGCTAATTCCGGGGCAAAGTGGTCGGAATGTTCGTGGGTATAAAGCACGGCGTCCAATTTACCGAACTTGTCGTAATTATCGGCGTCCTGGCCGCTGGGATCGATCAATATCCGCGCCCCGCCCTCTTCAATTAGTAAACAGCTCTGAAAAAACCTGGTCAGTTTCATAGCCACGCTCCTTGCTTACTCTTCTATTTTACTACGCGGCTTTTTCACCAGTGGGCGCCTGGCGTCGGAAGTTACGGCGGTAAGCCAGTTGGCGGCGCAGTTTGTCTATGCGCACTATGTAGTGTTCGTACTCTTTGAGCAGCGTGGAATACTGCCAGTTGGGTACCATAAGGTTCTGCAGCTTCTTTTCTTGGTCCAGGTATTCCACCAGGGCGAAAAAGTCGCCGTCGCCGGAGACCACGATGGCCTTGTTGTAGTTGGGCATCTCCTTTAGGGCCCAAAGCACCAGCTCGGTGTCCACGTTCCCCTTTACCAATGGTTTGGCGGGCTCTTTGTCCTCTTTGTCGCCGTCGTTTTTCTTAACTTCCAGGGTGCGCTTGAGCACGATCAGATAGCCGGCGTCGTGCAGCTGCTCGTACATGGCCACGTTCTCCGGCACGTAGCCGATGAACAAGAAGGCTTTTTCGACGCCGTATTCTTTCTGTAGAAACGCCAGGAATTTGCGCCAATCCATCTTCCAACCCATTTTCTGGGTGCCCAGATTAAGGTTCTGGCTGTCTATAAAAGCGTAGTTACCCTTTTGGGTTTTCTTTTCCATTTGCTCTGATTATCTCATATTTTCATCTGTTGCGTAGTACTTCGAACGCCGGTTGCGAATTGGACCATAAAAATACCGGCCACCAGCCGCTCCTGGTAGCGAACAACCTGACCTTGGGTTTAAGGCCGGCCGCCTGGATAGCCTGCCAGTACGGCCTAAACTCCTCTTTGACGTCGGCCAGGTTGGAAAATTCGTGTTCGCTCTGGTCGGTAGCTCGTCCGAAGGCCTCGGGCGTCAGGACGTCGCGCGGGTGTTTGCCCAGCTGCACCACCTGCAGGGGCGTGTCGGGATCAACAGTGAGGTTCGAGTCCTTGGCTTTTAGTTGTTCGCGATAGGCCGCCAGCTCCCTGGCTATTACCGGGCGGCCATCGGTCAGCGCGCGCCAGATCTTGGCCGGGTCGTGATCCACGGCGTCAGGTAGCTGGCCGTCAATCATCAGATGGTTAGCTTGCAGGCTCACCCGGACCGCTGGCGCTTCGGCTTCAAACTGTTTGGACAGGTTGGCTAGTTCTGAAAGATAGTTTTCGCTAATGGTATCTGGCTCTATTGATTCCTTTGACCAGCTTTGGCGGGTTTCAACTTCTTCGCCCACTTGGGCCATGGCGGCTTCCAGCACGTCCACCACGTAAGGCAATCTTAGATTCCAGGCAAACTGGTGGGCATTCTGCAGTTCGGCGCCGTAATTCTGGTCACGACCGCCATTCTTATATATCAGGCCGATGGCCACCGTGGAGCCGATGACCGATTTGTCACGGTCCAGTTGGTCCTTGTGCTCTTCGGACTGGGCTTCCGCGAGCTCCTGATACTGCCCTTTAAGCCTATGGATGGCGGGCCAATCGCCGGCTTTGACGGCCTCCAGCATCTGGGTCGCCAGGGTTTTTAGATCGTCGGTCTCGTTAAACCCTAAAAATGCCGGCAACTCCTCTATGGCAATGCGCGGCAAATACATTTCCGGCTTAGCGGCCGGCGATTGGTCGGTGTTGGCGGGAAAAGTCTCGTCCATAAGCGTGTTCAATCCTCCCTGTAGATCGTGAAGTAGTAATATATCGCCGTCAGGAGGCCCAGAAAAATAAATCCCAGCAGCCACCATACTTCCTGGTCACGAGGCCGCCTGCGATTGGCCACAAAGTCAAAAAACATCCAGGCCCAGAAGCCCAGCAGGATTAACGGGATGGCTACCGTCAGCGTGGTGTCCATAGTCTTATTTTACTCCGTTTAGATCATCGGCTGCGGGAATTTGGACAGATAGACCATGGCCACGCCGTATTTTTCAATATTGGTTATCATTTTACGGTTAGGGTTAGGGATGCCGGTAAGGTCCATGTTCTTGAACAGGTCAATCCTTTTAGCTCCCCTGGAGCGTGGATTCGGCGCCAGGCGTTCAATGTATTCCCGGTAGACTTCGCCGGGCTTTTTGGTCATCAGGTCCAGCGGCACCAGCACGTCGTCACGATAACCTTCTTCCGCCAAGGTATCAAAAGTCACTCTTCCCTCACCGTCTTCCACGGTGTCGTGCAGCACCAACAGATGCAGCGTGGGTTCACTGTAGCCAAGGGCCTGGCCGATGGCCAGCATCCCCAGCGGGTGCGTAATGTAGGGCTGCCCGTCCAGGCGGAATTGGCCTTCGTGGGCGTAAGTTGCTATTTCTATCGAGCGTTGCAGCGTGGGCATGTTCTTTGCTCCTTTCCGTGGTGTTGAGAGGAACAAAAAAGCGGCCGTCCATCACAACACCAATTAATTGATGTCTGATGAAGTAACCGCAATAGTCGGTTCGCGAACGCGAACCCGCTGACCTACTTCCATGGTTAACTATAGCACTATGGACGGCTAATTGCAAATTTAGGTTTGATCGGGCGGTTTAGTAGTCGCCTGCGGCAAAGGAGCGGTCTTTCCAGGCCTGCTTACGCTTAACGCTGTAAGTCCGGTTGCTAGTACGCTGTTCCCGGATCCGCCGGGCGATTTTCATTGCCAGCTCGGAATTGGGCTCCACGATGCCGTTGGGCATGACGTCGTCCAGCTCGGTGATTTTTACGCCGCCTTCAGTCTTGACTCGGATTATGGGAGTATCGCCTATCAATCCAGGAGTTTTTTCATTCATAAGGCTATTATAAAACAAATTACTTAACTTGTTAAGTATAGGGTCCCGGTTGCCGGGATTGTGCGATTTTTCACTGTCAAAAGCGGGGCTGAGCGTCCAAAATAGGATTGCTACCCTGCTTAGACGGCAGGTAGTGTCCGTTTACTCAACGAGAGGTGGCAATGTCCAATTCGCGGGTAAAGTTCATGCCTGTTGCCCTGGCGGGAGCCTTGGCGGCAGGACTCGCCTTGGGCGCTACGAGCGTCAGCAACGGCAAGGAGACGGGCAGTCCGCCAGGCACCACCACGCCGTCGCCTGCACTGAGCGTGACCCTGGTTGGTAACCAGGGGCGCTGCGACGAGCGCACCGGCGCCACTTTCCAGTTCCAGGTAAAGGGCGCGGCACCGGGAGAACACGTGATGATCCTGGTGTTCTATCCGGGCGGACTCACCGATCCGGTCTATCACAACAGCCAGCGCTTCTACTGGTACCAACAGGACTTTGGGATCTACACCGTGCCGGCTGACGGGACGGTGCTCTCAAGGCCTTGGAATTGCCTGAAAGGTCCTACCGGTGTCCGCGACTCACGGGGCACCTATTCGGTGAAGGCCGTGGACCTTGACCGGCTGCCCACCACCCGGTTCATCACCGACTGAGGAGCGGGCTGGCGTGGGGGGGGGGGGGGGCGCCCCCCCCCCCCGCCAAAAT
>CAZWRI010000159.1:0-1606 GCA_964636115.1 uncultured Candidatus Saccharibacteria bacterium
ACTTGGCGCGGTTAGTGGCGGCGGCTTTGGCGCCGCCAGCTTTGGTTCCAGACATTGATAAACTCCTTTAATTATTCGTCCGAGATATTAAAAAAGAGGCTCCTTGCAGAGCCCATCATCTGACAAAAATCCCTCTTTAAGTATCTCTAACTATGCTTATGTTATCACCTAGACGCGCTAATGTCAATACTACTTGGTGACGGTGATCCTCATATACATAGGGACGTAGTCGTCCCCTATCCCATCGCCGCCATACAGGTTGGAAGATCCGGCCGACGCGCTCTTGTAAGCTTTGATGTGGTAAGTATGGCTGCCAGAAGTTGGCGTAATGATGCGTTGGGCACTGACCGCCACCGCATTATAATCACTGCCCGCGCTTGTTCCCGTGAATGACAAGACGCCGATCTCCGTGCTGCCGTCCCATAACTGGATCAGTAGTTCCTTACTGTTGCCGGTGATGTCGGCAATCGGCGCATAAAACTCAATTTTTACCTTGGTCGAACCATCGTAGTTTTCGCTATTGCCATCCAATACCGTCGTGGGCGAAGCCGCGGACGTACTGGTAATACTTACCGTGCTGGTTCCTTCCACGTAGTCCACCTGGGCCCCATTGCCATCGGCAAAGCTGTTCCAGGTACCGTTGGCGCAACCCCTGAACTGACTGCTGCTGGAATTGTAGTAAATAGCACCGTCCGTGCAGGTGGGATCGCCGGAAGTATTTTTGGTCCCTAGCACCAGTAGCACCGGCGTGGCGCTGGCTGAGCCCAGCGATATCTTGGTATTCGTCGTATCCACCGTGAAGAGTGGGCTGCCTGACGAATTTTGTATCTGGAAGGTGGTGGTCGTGTTGCTTCCCGCTTTAAAGGTGTTGGTTTGGGCATTAAAGAAGTTGGTATCGCTGGTGCCGGCCTGGTAAATACCGTAGCCGGTACCAGTAACGGCGCTGGTTTTTTGCAAATTCACGTATAGGCCGTAGGAGGTAGTGACACGTCCAGTACTGCTGGCGGCAGGGCTATCCGCGTAAAGGTTGTAGTTATTGGTCAGGTTACCGCTGCTACCAAGCGAAGTCTGGGCATACACGCCGTAAGCGTTACCAATGTTACCACTGCCGTTGATACCGATGCCGTTGGACACGGCCTTAAGTGGAGCCGTATTGATGGCCAGGCTACCACCCGTGACGACGTTGTTGGATTCGGCTATAAATTGATCTACACTTAGATTTCCGGTTACCGACCCCGTGCCCTGTAACGTTAACGTACTACTGGTTTGGTAGTATCCGGCGTTAGTAAACGCCGAATTGGCGGTGTAGGTGGAGCCAAAATTATTACCTATATAGATGGTGCCGGCGGCGCCCGTTTGGCTTGCGGTTTGAGTTAGGATACCCCCGTTAATGGTAAAGTTGGAATCAGTCTGTAGGTTATCAGTGTTGGAGCGGTACAGATTAGTGTCAGTGCCAAAGTAGATACCACCGCTGGCCGCGGTGGTATTGGTACCTACGGTCAATAAACCGTTCGCCGGTAAGGCGCCGATGCCTATCCGGGTGTTTAGGGTGTCCGCCACGAACAGGTTGCTAGTGCCGGTACTGTTCTGGATCTGGAAAGCAGTA
>CAZWRI010000160.1:0-3711 GCA_964636115.1 uncultured Candidatus Saccharibacteria bacterium
CGGGTCGCCGTCCATGGAACCAAAGTTCCCCTGCCCGTCTACCAGCAGATAGCGGGTATTAAAGGGCTGGGCTAGCCGGACCATGGCGTCGTAAATGGCGGTATCGCCGTGCGGATGGTATTTACCCATCACGTCGCCCACGATTTGGGCGCTCTTGGTGTGTTTAGAGCCCGCTCTAAGGCCGTTTTTATCCATGACGTACAGAATTCGCCTATGTACCGGTTTAAGGCCGTCACGGACGTCTGGCAGCGCCCGAGCGACAATCACGCTCATGGAATACTGCAGATAACTGGTTTCCATCTCGTCCTCGACCGTCCGGTCGAGGACGGTCTTGGAGTGTTTGTCGGAAGTCGGTACGACTCTTTCCCTAGGGTCCATGTTAAATGTCCAAGTCCTTTACGAATTTGGCTCGGCTCTGGATGAAGTTCTTGCGGCTTTCGACTTCCGAGCCCATCAGTTTGCTAAAGATGGCGTCGGCTTTTTCGGCGTCTTCGATCTTAACCTGGATCAATACCCGCCCTTCAGGGTCCATGGTGGTTTCCCAAAGCTGATCGGCATCCATCTCGCCTAGGCCTTTATACCGCTGGGGAGTTCCGATGCCGGCCTGCTTCATCCGGTCGTCTTTAGCGTCGATTTTGACGCCCTTGGACTTGCGCTCCTCGATCAGTTTATTGATGACTTCGTCGAGCTCTTCGTCGCTATAGGCGTAGAGTTTTTTCTTACCAGCGGTAATCGCGAACAGCGGTGGCTTGGCGGCGTAAACGTGCCCGGCCTCCAGTACCGGCCGCAGATGCCTGAAGAACAAGGTCAACAACAGCGTACGGATGTGGCTACCGTCAACGTCGGCGTCAGTCATGATGATAATGCGTTCATAGCGTAGGCCGGACAGGTCGAACTGCTCCTCTATGCCCACGCCCATGGCTTTGATAAGGTTGAGGATCTCTTGGTTAGCCAACATCTTGTCCAGACGGGCGCGCTCCACGTTCAATACTTTGCCGCGTAATGGCAGGATGGCCTGATAGAAGCTGTTGCGGCCGTCTTTGGCGGAACCGCCGGCGGAGTTGCCCTCTACTATGAATAGTTCGGCCTGGCTGCGGTCTTTGGTGGCGCAGTCCGCCAGCTTGCCTGGCAAGCTGGCGCCCTCCAAAGCGCCTTTGCGGATGATGTTTTCGCGGGCGGCACGGGCCGCTTTGCGGGCCCGTGCCGCCAACAGAACCTTGCTAACAATCTTGCGTGCCACTGCCGGGTGTTCCTCCAAATAATAAGCGAACCACTCGTTCATGACCTGCTCCACGTAACCGCGGACCTCGGGGTTGCCCAGCTTGTTCTTGGTCTGGCCTTCAAACTGGGGATCCGGGATTTTGACTAGTATTACCGCCGTCAGGCCCTCGCGGGCGTCCTCGCCGGTCAGGTTCTCTTCCTTTTCCTTGAGCAGTCCGTTCTTGCGGGCGTAGTCGTTGACCACGCGGGTCAGCGCCGTTCTGAAGCCGGTCAGATGACTACCGCCATCGGGATTGAAGACGTTATTGGCAAAAGCCATTACCGTTTCGTTAAAGCCGTCGTTGTACTGCAGTGAAATCTCCACCATCGCCTCTTCGACCTGCTTTTCGACGTAGAAAATGTCTTCGTCAATGACTTCTTTACCGGCGTTCAGATGGCGGACGTAACTTTCGATGCCGCCCTCGAAGTAAAAGGCGTAACTTTGGCCGCTGCGCTCATCGCTGACGCTAGCTTTGACCCCTTTGGTCAGATAGGCCTGGTGGCGTAAATAATCGACCACCCACTTGTAATCAAAATCGGTGCCATCCTTAAAAATCGTGGCGTCGGGCATGAAGGTGATGCTGGTGCCGGTGCGGTCAGTCGCCGCCCCTTTGGTGACTTTGCCGGTGGGCACGCCTTTTTCATAAGATTGGGTCCACTCAAAGCCGTCCTTGTAAACGGTGGCGCTCATGCGGGTCGACAAGGCGTTGACCACCGAGGAGCCCACGCCGTGCAGACCGGAGCTGACTTTATAACCGCCGCTACCGAACTTGCCGCCGGCGTGCAGGGTCGTCAGTACCGTCTCCAGCGCGCTGACCCCGGTCTTAGGATGGATGTCCACCGGAATCCCTCGCCCGTTATCTGACACGGTCACGCTGCCGTCGGCGTGCATGACGATATGGACGTCGGTGGCGTGGCCGGCAATGACTTCGTCTATGGAATTGTCTGCCAGCTCCTTAATAAGGTGATGCAGACCCTCCACGCCAGTCGAGCCGATGTACATGCCGGGGCGCTTGCGCACCGGATCAAGACCCTCCAGGACCTGGATCTGGCTGGCGTCGTAGCTGTGGCCGCTGCCGGCTTTTTCCGCACTCACTACACAACCCTCTCTAGGTGTTTTTTATCTGTCTCCACTCTGTAAATATTGTACCAAAAATGGCCTCCGTCAACAACCCTCTTAACCCCTTTTACAACAGATTGACTGATCAAAAGAAAGTTATTATAATATACCCGCCTAATGGCACCCTACCCTTCGCCCCCTGGAGGTATTTCTATGGCCAAGAAAACCGGTAACAAGATCCTTGACTCCATCAATGAGTCGCACAAGCGCAAGAGCAAGAAGATCGACCATCGGGCCCGCAAGCGCGCCAAGGCAAGCGACGGCAAGAAGAAGGGTTAGCCGCTACGGTTCTGCTAACCTCAGTGGTGTGGCCCGGCATCCCCGGTCCGCAGTCATCGTTCCTTACAATCCGGAGGTTACTAGACATGAACCCCAAGTGGTGGCTGAGCCCCTCAACGATGCACCGCCGTGTCAACGAATGGCTGGAGCCCCGCTTCTACCTGGTCTTCTTGACCATGGTCTGGGTGGCCGCCCTCACTTACATCATCACCGGCGCGGTCACGGCCTGGTGGGGCGGCCTGTTCTTCGGCATAGTCCTGATGGTTGGGGGGATACTCCTACTGCTCCCACTCTCGGAGTGGGTCCAGCGGGCCGTCAATCCGCCCGGCCCTACGGACGCTAAGTCCCGCGACTGAGGTCGCGGGCAAAATTGCAGCGGGGTGGGCACGGCCCGCTGCAAGTGCGCGCGCAAGCGCGGCACGGGAGCCGCCGTTCGACTCCCTACGGCCGGCCTGGCGGAGGCCGTCAACCTCCTGAAAAGGTCGCTCGCCTGCAGCGATGCCATCGACGGCGCAGGCATTCCGGGGAGGCGCGTCGTAGACGCGCCTCCCCACTTTACTTTAGAGACCCCTAACGGGTCTTTTTAATCTTTGCCGTAAGCGATGTTGCCGTCTTTATCAATGTGGAGTGTGGCCCCCTCTTGCGGTCCGGCGCTATCGTCACGGTTTATCTTGAATTCGGCCGGTTCGGCTTTGGGGGCAGCTACCGGTTGCGGCTGGTCCGTGGCCGGCGGTGGAGCCGGTGGCTTTAAGGGCGGCGGCGTGGAGACCGGTGGCTTGGGGGCCGAAGGGTCGGCGGCCTGGCCCGAGGCAAAGGGGCTGGCACCGTAAGAACTACTAGCTACCGGCGGCTTGGCGCCACCCTTGCGTTTAGCTAGCCATTCGTCCAGGAAAGACGAGCCGGAAGACGGCGGCTTAACGGCTGACGGCAAGGCTGGTTGACCGGCTGGCAAGGCGGCCGAGGCCGGCGGTAGGCCGGCGACACCGGGGCCGAACGGCGAACCGGCCGGCAGGCTTGGGCGGCTGCCGGTAGCGCCCGGCAGCCGCGGTTGG
>CAZWRI010000161.1:0-7280 GCA_964636115.1 uncultured Candidatus Saccharibacteria bacterium
GGCTCGGGTTTCTTAAGCGCTCGGATCTCGGCGGCGACTTGACCAACCTGCTGTTTAGAGGGTCCACTGACAGTGATGGTGTTCTGTTCAACGCTGACTTGTACGTCGGCCGGTATTTTATACACTACTTCGTGCGAAAAACCAAGGTTCAGCTTAAGACTGTCACCCTGGACGCTAACCCGATATCCCACGCCGTTAAGTTCCAGCTTGCGCTCAAAGCCTTGGCTCACGCCGGTCACCATGTTGGCCACCAGTGCCCGCGTCAATCCGTGTCGGGAGCGCGAAATGGCTTCCTCGTTTTTACGGCTGACCAGAATCTGACCGTCATCGGAAGTCACGGTGACCTCCGGCAGCAAAGCCTGCTTTAAGGTGCCCTTTGGACCGCTGACGGTAATCTCGTCATTGTCAATCATTACCGTCAATCCGGCTGGGATAGGAATGGGTTGTTTACCAACTCGACTCATCTTAATACACCTTGCAAATTAATTCTCCGCCCAAGCTTTGGGCTTTGGCTTCCTGGCCGGTCATCATGCCTTTAGAGGTGGAAATAACGATTACTCCACGGCCGCGCTTGACCATGGGGATTTCGGCGGCTTTGGCGTATACTCGACGGCCCGGCTTACTGACCCGGCTGATCTCGGTAATTGCGGCGTTGGAACCTTCGGGATGAATGGTGATGACCAAGCGCTTGGACGGCCCTTCGCCATCTACGCCAACTTTGTTCAAAAAACCGCTGTTGACCAGTATCTGGGCAACTGTTTCTTTTACTTTGGAGTACGGCAAAGAGATCTGGCTCTGGTTCACGGCGATGGCGTTGCGGATGCGGGCCAACATGTCTGAAATCGGATCGGTGGTTGTTGTGGTCATATGCTTATTCTCCTACCAGCTACTCTTTGTTACGCCGGGAATCTCGCCCCGGCTGGCGTGTTCACGGAAAGCGATACGGCTTAGGCCGAACTGGCGCATGTATCCGCGGCTGCGACCGGTTTCGGCGCAACGGTTCTTGCGGCGACTAGGGCTGGAATTACGGGGCAGTTTGGCCAGGCTTTCGTAGTCACCTGCGGCCTTGAGCTCGGCGCGCTTGGCGGCGTACTTTTCGATCATCTGGTTGCGCTTGGCGTCGCGGGCCAAAATTGATTTTTTTGCCATCTTAGGCCTCCTCTTTGTCAGGTTTATTAGATTTTTCAAACGGCATGCCCATCTTTTCCAGCAACGCTTTGGCGTGAGCCGCCTCCTGGGCACGGATCACGAACACAATCTGTAGCCCGTGCGCCGTAGAGGTCTCTTCAAAGCTCAGTTCCGGGAAGACCGACTGGTCCGTAAAACCCAAGTTGTAGTTACCCTGCTTATCGAACGAGCGGGTGCTGACACCGTGGAAGTCGCGCAGGCGTGGTAACACGATGTTAATCAGGCGGTCGGCGAACTCGTACATCCGTTGATCGCGTAGTGTTACTTTAATGCCGATCTTGCTGCCTTCGCGCAGTTTGAAGCTGGCGATCGATTTGCGCGCGATGGTTTCGATTGGCTTCTGGCCCGTGATCTTACTTAAGGTGTTAGCGGCCACCTCCAACAGGCGCTTGTCGTCCTGGGCGCGGCCCAGGCCGACGCTGACGATGATCTTCTCCAGCCGGGGCACCTGATGGACGTTAGTCAGTTTCAGTTCGTCTTTGAGCTGTTTGGAGTAATCGTCCAGATAAAGCTTTTTTAGCCGGGCTTCGTAAACACCGGTTTTCTTAGTCGCGGTAGCCATTATTTGACCTCCTTACCGGAAGTTTTGACTATCCGGGTCTTAGCACCGTCTTTGGTGACCTTATAGCCAACTCGGGAAGCCTTTTTGGCGGTATTATCTAATAGACCGACCTTGGATACCCAGATGGGCTTGGTGATCTCCACGATACCGCCCTGCGGTCGGGCCTGAGTGGGCTTACGGTGGCGCTTGACCACGTTCACGCCTTCAACGATCACTTTGTTGAGCGCCGGGTGCACCGCCAGCACCTTACCAGTGCGGCCTTTGTGCTTGCCAGAACGGACCATCACGGTGTCGCCGGTCTTAATCCGGATTTTATATCGCTTTTCCATACTATAGAACCTCCGGGGCTAGGCTGATGATGCGTGTGTAGCCTTTTTCACGCAGCTCACGAGGCACGGGGCCAAAGATGCGGGTACCACGCGGGCTTTTGTTGTCTTCGGCCAATACCACCGCCGCGTTGTCGTCAAAACGGATAGTCGAGCCGTCAGAGCGTCGAACAGGATACTTGGTGCGTACCACTACGGCTTTGACCACGCTTTTGCGTGCCACGCCGCCGGAGGGGTTAGCGGTCTTGACGCTGGCCACGATAATGTCGCCCACGCGGGCGTAGCGCCGGCGGCTGCCGCCCAGCACGCGTATGCATAACAGTTGGCGAGCGCCACTGTTATCGGCTGCGGTCAGTCTTGATTCCTGCTGGATCATTTAGGCCTTCTCCTGGGCTTTCTTGGGTTTTTCTTTCTTAATTTCTTCTTTGGCGACGCCCGTTGGCTTGACTTCTTCCTCTACGGGCACGTCAGCCGTGGCGTCGGTCTCTTCAAAACGGACACCGGCCCGTTCTACGATCTGGCTTAAGCGAAAGCGCTTGCGGGCACTGACCGGACGGGTTTCCACGATTACCACGCGGTCACCTACCTTGGCCTCGTTCTTTTCGTCGTGGGCCATGAAACGGGTGTTTACGGTGTACTGCTTCTTATAGACGGGGTGGGTCTTGCGGGTAGCAACGCTGATGACAATGGTTTTGTGGCCCTTGTCGCTGGCTACTATACCGGTTAGGGTGCGTGGCATGTTACATCTCCTCCTTTGATAGCTGCTCGCCCAGCACGGTCAGGACCCGCGCTAGGTCTTTGCGCTTAGCGCGCAGGACGCGCACGTTAGTCACCTCACCACTGTATAGTCGGCGGCGTAGCTCGGCAATCTCTTCGCGCAAAGAGGTGCTTTGTTTAGTCAGCTCGGTGGTGGAAAGCTTACGGATGTCGGCAATTTTCATCTTATTGCTCCTCTTTCATCACAAAGCTGGTCTTAACCGGCAGTTTGTGTCCGGCCAGGCGCATGGCCTCGCGGGCAACTTCTTCACTGACGCCGTCCATCTCAAACATGACGGTCCCGGGTTTAACTTTGGCCACGAAGAATTCTGGGCTGCCCTTGCCGCTGCCCATCTTGACGTCTTGGGGCTTACGGGTTACCGGCGTGTGCGGGAAAATGCGGATCCAGATTGAACCACCGCGTTTAATGTAACGGGTCATGGCCTGGCGGGCGGCCTCGATCTGACGGCTAGTGATACGTTCGCTGTTTAGGCTGACTAAGCCGTAGCGGCCGTAAGCTAACTCGTTCAACGCCGTGGCGGTGCCGCCGTGGATACGACCCTTGCGGACTTTGCGGAACTTGGTCCGAGACGGCATTAACATTAGTTAGCCTCCCCCCTGTAAATCCACACCTTGACGCCAATGATGCCGGCGCCGGGGTACTGGGCGCGGGCGGCGGCGTAATCGATGTCGGCCCGCAAAGTGTGCAGTGGCACGCTACCTTGGACTTCTTTTTCGCGGCGACTCATCTCCATGCCGCCCAGGCGGCCGGCCAATTCGATCCGGACGCCTTGGGCGCCGGCGCGCATAGTCGCGGCGGCGGACGATTTCATGGCCCGTCGGAAAGCAATACGACGCTCCAGTTGGTGGGCGATGTTTTCGGCGACCAGTTTGGCCTGCAGTTCGGGGCGTTTGATCTCTTCGATGTTCACCCGTACCGGGACGCCGTAAAGTTTTTCAATAGCCTCTTTTAGTTCGGTTGCACCGGCGCCACCCCGGCCAATAACCACGCCGGCCTTGGCCGTTTGGATGGTCACGGTAACCAGATTGGGTGAGCGCTCGATGTCTACTTTGCTAACGGCGGCCCGGCTGCCCAGTTTGCGATCGATCAATCGCCGGGCCGCCAGGTCCTGTTTCAGATAATCGGCATACTCTTTTTTGCCGGCAAACCAACGACTGCGCCAATCTTTGTTGACCTGCAATCGCATGCTAATCGGATTTACTTTTTGGCCCATGCTATTTTTCCTCTTTCTTGTCAGCCTGACTGGCCGCCACGGCTTTAGCGGCGGGTTTCTTGATTTGGCGCTGCTCGCCATCAACCACCACTTGGATGTGGCTGGACTTACGGGCGTAGCGGTTAGCCCTACCACGGGCGACCGGTCGCCAACGACGGTAACGCGGACCGGCAGTGACGCTGATCTGGCTGATAAACAAAGTGCCAGGCTTATAGTTGTGGTTGTGCTCGGCGTTGGCGGCGGCACTTTTAACGGCTTGTAGCACGTCCAGGGCGGAGCGGCGCGGCGTGTGCTCTAAAATCACCAGAGCGTCAGCTACCGTACGACCGCGCACTAGAGCAGCTACCTCGCTAACTTTGCGGGGGCTGATGCGGACTCTTTTGGACGTGGCTGTAGCGCTCATAATTTAATCCTTAACTCTCCTGACTCTTTGCTAACTTACCGCCATGGCCGCGGAATTTGCGGGTGGGGGCGAATTCGCCCAACTTGTGGCCGACCATGTTTTCGGTAATGAATACCGGCACGTGGACTTTGCCGTTGTGCACGGCGATAGTCCTGCCTACGAATTCCGGCGCGATGGTACTGGCGCGCGCCCAAGTACGGATAACCGACCGGTCGTCGGCGCTCAAAGCGGCGACCTTCTTAGCTAGTTTGGGATCGATAAACGGTCCTTTTTTAAGCGATCGGCTCATTATTTTCTCCTCTTAGCCTGGTGACGGCTGCGGACAATAAACTTATTAGTAGTCTTGCGCTTACGGGTCTTTAGACCGATTGCGACCTGACCCCACGGCGTGCGCGGAATACGGCCGGGGCCGGTTTTGCCTTCACCGCCGCCCATCGGGTGGTCGGCCGGGTTCATGGCTTTACCGTGGACGGTTGGACGGATACCCAGATGACGCTTGCGGCCGGCCTTACCCAATTGGACGTTCTGGTGTTGCTCGTTACCGATAGGTCCGACTGAAGCCATGCAATTGATACTGACCATCCGGACCTCGCCACTGGGTAGCTTAAGCTGCGCCCATTGGTCTTCTTTGGCGACCAATTGTACGCCGGCACCGGCACTGCGGGCCAGCTGTGCGCCCTTACCGGGCTGTAGTTCAACGGCGTGCAGAACGGTACCGGTGGGAATACTCTTAAGCGGCAAGCGATTGCCAATAGTGATAGTAGCCTCTTCCGAAACGGCAATCTTGCGGCCCGGACGCATGCCTTTGGCGGCCAGAATATAGTAATAATTGCCTTTGTCGTCCACGATGCGGGCGATGCGGGCGCTGCGGTTAGGATCATATTCTATGTGCTCGACCTTGGCAGTAGTGCCCTCTGGCAGGCCAAAGCTGATCTGACGGTAATACTTGCGGGCACCGGCACTGCGATGCCGGGTAGTGATCCGGCCCTGGTTGTTGCGGCCGACCGGACCCTTTTTAATGGTCGTCAAGCTCTTGAGCGGCTTCTTGGTGGTAATGCCGTCAAAATCCTGGCTAGTCATGCCGCGACGGGCGTTGCCAGTAGGGTTATAAGCTTTGATGGCCATCTATTTTTTCTCCTTGGGGGTTTCGGATTCTTCGACCGCCGCAAAAATCGGCAACTTGTCACCTTCTTTTAGAGTCACGTAAGCCTTGCGGAGACCCGAACGCTCCCCGCGCAACTGGACGCGGCCGCCGCGGCGATAGGTTCGTCGGGACTTGGCAGGATGGGCGGCAATCCGTACGCCTACTACGCCGACTTCGTATTGCCTGGCAACGGCGTCGGCCACAATCTGTTTGCTGGCTCCCTTGGGCACTACGAAGACGTAAGTGTTGCGTTGCTCGCTCAGGGCGTAGGTCTTTTCGCTGACGCGCGGTTTAAGGGCTAACGACTTACTCATTTTTAGCTCCGAGCCATTCTGATACTTCAGTTAAGGCGTTCTTGCTTAGAATAATCCTATCAGCATTCAAAGTGTCAAAGACGTTCAAATACTTGGCTTGAACCAGTTTGACGTTAGCTAAATTCCTGTAGGCGCGCATTAATTCAGGAGATTTTTTACCCACTGCGATTAGGATGAAGCCCCGAGCGCCTATCTTGGCTAGCAGCGCGGCGGCGTCTTTGGTCTTGGCCGAAGCGATGGCCATGTCCTCAACAACCACGATCTTATCACTGTTGGCGGCCAGGCTAAGAGCCTGGCGCAAGGCCTGGCGCTTAGCTTGCGTACTGAGCTTAGAAGAATAATTCTGCTCGCCGGTAGGTCCCAAAGCCACGCCACCACCGCGCCATATGGGGTTACGGGAGGAGCCAAAGCGGGCGTTGCCAGTGCCTTTTTGGCGGTAAGGCTTGCGGCCGCCACCGGATACGTCGCCACGGTTCTTGGTCTTGGCGGCGGCGGTGCGACCATTGCCCAAGTAGGCCAAATAGGCGTCTTTAAGAAGCTGATGATTAGTGACCTTCAAGCCAAAGACCTTCTTGTCTAAGCTAGCGGTAGTCGCGGCCTTGGCGCCGGCCTTGGTATAAGTAGCCACGGCCATTATTTGGCCTCCTTAAGCAGCACGATGCCTTTGCGCGGGCCCGGCACGGCGCCTACGACGCCGATGACGTTCATTTCCATATCCACTAGCGCGACTTTAAGGTTCTTGGTAGTACGCTGATCGGCGCCCATGTGTCCGGCCATTTTCTTGCCCGGAAAAATGCGCTGCGGGTACATAGAGCCAATCGAACCAGGACGACGGTAGCTTTGTCCGCCGTGGGTTTTGCGGCCGCGGTGGAAGTTGTGGCGCTTGATAGTACCGGCCCAACCCTTGCCCTTGGTAATACCGGTGACTTGGACTTTGTCGCCGACTTCAAAAAGATCGGCGGAAAGTTTCTCGCCGATCTTTAAGTCTCCCGTGATCTCGTCAATCCGAAATTCACGAATAATCTTAGGCGTGGTCTTAGCACCCTTAAGGTGTCCAGCTTGGGGTTTGGCGGCCTTTTTGGCCTCTTCAAAGCCGACCTGGACGGCCTTGTAGCCGTCCGTTTCGTCGTTCTTGACCTGGGTAATGACGTTGGGCGTCGCCGAAAGCAGGGTTACAGCAGTAGCCGCACCATCTTCGCTGATGATGCTGGCCATACCGATTTTACGCGTGATCAATGCTTTCAAAACTATCCTTTGCGGTCGGTTTTTTAATCAGTAATTCGTCCACCGGCTTTTAGTCCGTCAAGCTTATAGGGTTGGCGGCGGCCGGTTCTGCCGCTGTAAAACGGCCG
>CAZWRI010000162.1:0-1623 GCA_964636115.1 uncultured Candidatus Saccharibacteria bacterium
TAAAGGTGACACCGGTATAGAAGTAGGTGAATATAAACACCAGCAGGAAGTAGGTTATGGGATAGACCCAGGCCTTAAACCCCTCCGTGGCAAAGGTAGTTGCCGACGGCTGCTGGAACCACTGCGTCAGGCTGTAGCCCACGTGCTCCCAGTGGGTGGTAGGTACAAAGTTGATGCCTTTACCGTGGGTCAGTAGCTGTCCTAAAAAGCTGGGCACGCTCAAAAAAGCCACGGCAAAGATAA
This sequence comes from uncultured Candidatus Saccharibacteria bacterium, assembly GCA_964636115.1. Taxonomy (GTDB): domain Bacteria; phylum Patescibacteriota; class Saccharimonadia; order Saccharimonadales; family UBA10212; genus CAYUUT01. The sequence goes on from CAZWRI010000162.1 coordinate 244, forward strand.
TCGGGATTACGCCGGCGGTAATCAGTTTGACCGGCAGCGTGGTAGTTACTCCACCGTAAGTACGGTTGCCCTGTACCCGCTTGGCGTAGTTGACCGTCAGACGCCTGGCGGCCTCGTTGAGCTTGACCACTGCCCAGGTGATAAAGATGACCGCCAGCACCACTATGCCGAATATCTTGAGCCCGTGTTTACTGAACTGGTGGTGGAATAGAGTGAACTTATCTGCCACGCCCGCGGCTGAATTGTAGGCCGTAGATTGCCAGAGCTCGCTAATAAAGCTGGGCAAACGGCTGACAATACCCACGGTAATCAACAGCGAAATACCGTTACCGATGGAACGCTCGGTAATCAGCTCGCCCAGCCACATTAGCACCATTGAGCCACCGGTCAGCGCAGCGATCATTAGAATCCACTGCATTATGGAGGTGTTGGCGGTAATGTCCCCCAGCCCGCCCACGCTTTGGGCTTCTTGGCGGATCAGATACATCATGCCTATGGATTGGATGATCGCCAGTGGAAAAGTCAGCATGCGAGTGTACTGATTGATGCGCTTGCGGCCATACTCGCCTTCTTTGTTCATGGCCTCCAGCTTAGGGATGGCTTTGGTGAGTAGCTGCATGATGATGCTGGCGTTGATGTAAGGGCTTAGACCCACCAGCATGATGGAGAAGTTGGCTAACGCGCCGCCGGATATGACGTTAAGGAAGCCCAGTAACTGGCCACTGTTGGTTTGGCTATAAAGGTTCTGCAGGACCTGCTTAAGGGTGTGGGGGTCGGCCAGGGGCACCGGAATGTGGGCCAGAATACGGAAAACCAACAACATGCCAAGCACCGCAAAGATACGTTTGCGCATCTCGCCATGGCCCAAAGATTTGAGAATAATTCCCCAGTTCACGCGGCTCCGCTCCGCTCCGCCTTATGGGACACCCCTTTGGGGTTTCTCATCGCGCCGGGCGCGGAATAAATCCGTCGCTCGGGCTGCTCTTCCCGATAAATAGCATTCCTAACACACTTCACTTGCCACCATTATACAGCACCGCGAGGGGTTATTTGTCGGTTTTTTGTTTGGCTGGGCGAGGCAGGCGATTGACGATTGTTATCGTGCCGCCGGCTTTTTGGACGGCTTCTATGGCGGCCGCGCTGGCGCCTTGGACTTTAAGGTCCTTTTTGCCGGTGACTTCGCCCTTAACTAACAGTTTGACGTTAACGTGCGGGCTGCTGATCAGTCCGGATTCGGATAAAGCTTGGGTGTCCAGGGCTGATTTCTTAACCGTGTCCAGTTGGCCGGTGTAAATAATTTCCGCGTTGACGCGGTGACTTTTAAAACCACGGTGCTTAGGTATGCGCATGTAAAGCGGCATCTGACCGCCTTCAAAACCA
>CAZWRI010000163.1:0-4991 GCA_964636115.1 uncultured Candidatus Saccharibacteria bacterium
TTAAATTGCCGACGCTACCCGGTTCGCGTACTCCGGCGGCCTAGCCGCCCGCCGCCGCCCAAGAGCTTAAAGCCGTTAAGAACCGCAATAAGATCACTCTGGACGGACAGGGCATCATCGTTGGTCTGCAAAAACAATTTCCGGAGATCGCTAGCGCTACGGTAGAACTGCCACTGCTCAGCGAGACGCCCGTCATCCACCTTAACGTTGCCGCACCTCGATTCTTTCTGGTCAGCGGTAGCAGCGACTTCATCGTCGATTCCCAGGGAGTGGCCACGGCCACGACCGACCAGTTACCCCAGATCAAAAACCTGGTCCGATTGGATGACCAAAGCGGCTTTACCACCCAAGTCGGCAAACAGGTGCTGAGCTCCCAAAGCGTCAACTTCATAAACAACATGTTAGCCCAGTTGCAGCGCGCTAAGATTCCCGTAAAATCGTTGATATTGCCTAAGCAAGCCCAGGAACTCGATCTAAGGACAAATGATCGGCCGTATTACGTTAAATTCTACCTAAGCGGAGACGTGCTTTACGAAACCGGCCAATTCCTGGCCAGCCGGCATTACTTTGACCAGAACCATAAACAACCCCAGCGCTACTTAGACGTGAGGTTAGGTGGCAAGATCTTCTATAAATAATGAGTTATAATTAAAGCAGTGATCAAAGCCAAAAACCTTAGCAAAAATTATCGCAAAAAGACGGCTGTCAGTAACTTATCCTTTGACGTTGAGACCGGCAAGGTTACGGGCTTTTTGGGCCCCAACGGCGCCGGCAAATCAACCACCATGAGATTGATGCTCGGTCTGGACCGTGGCCGTGGTCAAACCACTTTTGATAACAAACGGCTCTCTGATTACGCCCAGCCGTCGCAGGTGGTCGGCATATTGCTGGAGGCCAAGGCGTTTCACCCCACGCGTACCGCCCGCAGGCACCTACAGGTCCTGGCGGCCGAAGGTGGCATCACTTCCGCCCGGGTTGACGAAGTCCTGGAAACAGTCGGCCTGACCGACGTTGCCAAAGCCAAGCCGGGCAAATTCAGCTTGGGCATGAGCCAGCGGCTCGGAATCGCCGCGGCCATCCTGGGCAAGCCTAAATACCTTATTTTGGACGAACCGGCCAATGGCTTGGATCCTGAAGGCATAGCCTGGTTACGTCAATTCCTTAAAGATTACGCCGACCAGGGCAACGGGGTCTTTGTATCTAGCCATTTACTAAGCGAGATGTCCCAAATGGCGGACAACGTGGTCGTGATAGGGAGGGGAAAATTAATTGCCAACACGTCCATCCAGAAACTTACCGACCAGGCTGGATCGTCGGTGTTCGTGCGTGCGTCAACCTTGGCACCTCTGGAAAAAGCCCTTACGGCAGCCAAGTTGGAGTTCACGAAAGAGGGTAGGGGCTTAGCGGTCACCGCCTCCAGCACCGACGAGATCGGCAAGCTAGCGCATAAAGCCCAGGTAACGGTACTGGAACTTACGCCACGGGCGGCAACCCTGGAAGAAGCCTTTTTGGAGCTTACGGAAGGAACGGAAGAGTTTCAGGGCAGTAAGGAAGGCAAGAAATGACCGCCGCGCTGAAAGCCGAATTTAAAAAGCTGCTGAGCGTCCGCTCAACCTACGTAGTATCGTTGGCATTCTTAGCGCTGACCGGCTTTATGGCGTTCTATATTCAAGGCTTCAAAAACGTCGCCGACATCAACTACCACAATGGTACCGCGCCCCTGTTCATTGCCGGCACCATAACTCAGGTAGGCAGCATCCTATCGGTGGCAGGAGCCCTGATCGCCCTTTTGTTGTTGGCGCATGAATATCGCTATAACACCATTGTCTATACCCTGACGGCTAGCAATAGCCGTAGTAAGGTTTTGGCCGCCAAGATCCTGGCGGTAACGATTTACGTCTTTGTTTACGCGGTAGTGTCAACGGCAATAGCTTTGGCGCTGATGTATGCCGGCGTGGCGGCCAGCGGTCATAGCTTGCCACCCCAGGACGTCAATTATCTGACCTATTTTGCCAAAAGCGTGTTCTACTGTGAAGCCTTCGCCATGTCGGGACTGGTGTTCATCACTCTGATTCGCAACCAGGTTGGCGCTATCGCGGCCCTGTTGATCCTGCCTAACACCATAGAAGGGTTACTTAGCCTGTTACTCAAGCACGATTCCGTGTATATGCCTTTCATGGCTCTGGAGCAGGTGATCGAGCCGCCGGTTGTCCAGGGGGCCAAAGCGGCCCACGCCTCTCAGGGTAGCGATCTGGGAACGTTGACCGCTCCTAAAGGCGCCATAGTCTTCCTGGCGTACCTAATCGGGGTTTGGATAGTCGCTTGGTACTTATTCCTTCGCCGCGACGCCAACTGAGACATGAGCCGCAAGACCCTGACTCTGATCGCTACCATTATCGGTAGCGGCATGGCGGTATTGGACGGTTTTGTGGTGACTTTGGCTTTGCCCAAGATGGGGGCCGACCTACACAGCAGCCTGGCTGATTTCCAGTGGATCGTCGATGGTTACTTATTGACGCTTTCCTCGTTGATATTGATCGGCGGCTCGCTGGGCGATATCATCGGCCGAAAGCGAGTATACCTGATCGGCCTGGTCGGATTCGTGCTATTTTCCATGCTGTGCGGCTTGGCACCCAACAATAGCTTTCTAATTGGTACCCGGTTGTTACAAGGGGTATTTGGGGCCCTTCTGGTGCCATCAGGTCTGGCCATCATCAACACAAATTTCAAGCCGTCGGAGCGGGGGAGGGCAATCGGCAGTTGGTCCGCCTGGGTCGCACTGGTAGCTCCCCTGGGTCCGATACTCGGGGGCTGGATTATCAGTGTAGCGTCATGGCGTTGGGTTTTTTACATCAATTTGCCATTGGGAATCGTCTGCTGGCTGTTGGCTTCAAAGAACTTTAAAGAGAGCAAGTCGGCCGAAGGCCGTAAGCTTGATTACCCGGGCGCCATCTTAACCACCGCTTCACTGGCTGGAATTACTTACGGATTGATTGAAGGGCCCAGTGACCACTGGCATGCCCGCTCTATCCTGTCTTTGGCGATCGGTGTGGTCCTAATGCCGGTATTCCTGTGGTGGGAGGGTGTCAGTAACGATCCCCTGATACGGCTTAAATTGTTCAAGTCCCGCAACTTCAGCGGCTCAAACATTATGACCTTTGCCCAATACGGGGCGCTGGGTGGCTTTACTTTTGCCCTACCGATCTATTTACAGACCAAGATCGGTTACACGCCTATCAAGGCGGCATTGGCCATGTTGCCGATCGCCCTGTGTTTATTGCTATTGTCGCGCCGCATGGGCGCGCTGGCGGCAAAACTTGGACCTAAGTATTTTATCTCCGTAGGACCGTTGCTATGCGCGCTATCGATGTTTCTGCTGTTGGATTATAGACCCGGAGATGATTTCTGGACCTTCTTTATACCCCGGCTAACCGTCTTTGGGCTTGGCATGGCCACGTTGGTGGCACCCCTGACCACTACCGTCATGGCGTCGGTCGACAGCTCGTTCTCTGGAATCGCCTCCGGCGTCAACAACGCCGTGGCCCGAATTGGCGGGCTGGTGGTCGTAGCGCTGCTTGGTCTAGCCGGAGCGGGGAACGTCTACCGCTTTAGCGTCTGGCTTTGTGGTAGCTTGGCCTTATTTGCCGGCGCGGCTTCGTTCTTTATCATCCAGAACCACGCCCGACCACAGAATGCTAGGTAGCCCCCTCTCCTACTCCAGTTCGTATTTTGTTCATAATTAATCAAATACTCGGCGAGCAGGGGAAAGTATATTTTCATATCTATTCTTCAAAAAGTCAAATATAGGGAAATAGGGAAAAGGTAGGGGAAAAATATACAAAAATAGGAAACAGCTAAAAGTCAAATGGCTGTGGAAAACTGTGGAAAACTCAACGACTTTTCACGGAATTTTACGACACTGCCATAGGGAGCGAAGGATGATTGCCATTTAAATACCACTGGCGTTTGCCAGTAGGGCTTACATGCTCACTTAGTGGCAAAACCCAAGGATACCCCCTATTACAAGGGGTATTGGCATACAGCCGAGTGACTAATATATAGAGTCGCAAAATATACATTGTACGACATGCACAGTATGGCGGTTTTGCGTGTTCCCCCGCCACCCCGCCCGGCGGATTTTTGGCGTGTCGAATTTTAAATTTATTTAAATCCCTGGACGCTTTCCTGCTAGAAATCGCATGATATCATGGTCTTCTCGCTCCGCGGCTTCTACATCCAGTGTTCGTAAAATGTTCATTCCGTTTGAATTCTATTGAAATAAAACTTCGTTCTAGGGAAACGACTTCAGTAGCTGAGAGCTAACGTAATCTGATTACCTGTTCGTTCTCGGTAGCCGTAAGAGCGTCGGGATGGCTTTTAGCCTGCTCCGTAGGTCTGACCACCTGAGGCTGTTGATGGGTGCCGCCGGACGGGTTCTTGCCTTTGCGCTTGCCACGGCGGGTACGCTTGCGTTTACGGGGCTCTTCCGTGCCGGGGCTTCCGGAAGCCGGGCCGGGCGCCATCACGCCCTTGAATATGGTGGCGGCTACCCGGTCCAGGGAGCGGGTACTGCTTGCTTGCTGCCTGTCTATCTGGTCAGCCGTGTTGAGCTGGGCGGCGGCTTTGGGGCGCAGCTGAGGCGCTGGCGTTCCTTGGTCTAGTTGACGGCTCTCTAGGCCGGCGGCCTTGCGGACCAATTCTTCCACGTGGCCCTTGTCTTGGGCGTACCGCTCGCGCGACAACTCGATGATCTGAGGCGACAGGTCCTGTACGGCCTGCGGCAGGTTAAGGGTTTTGGCCGAAAAAGCCGGTGCTTTTTCGTCGCTGATCATCATGGTGATCACAAAATAACGGCTATGCTGCTGTATAAGGTCGGCCGCTTCGAACTGGGGAGTAAAGTACTTCTCCAGGAAGGGCGAGTCGTCGGGGCTAATCCTAAAACAAAGGATCGTGCCCACGTTGCCGAATACTGCGTTCCGTACCGGCTCTTC
>CAZWRI010000164.1:0-3089 GCA_964636115.1 uncultured Candidatus Saccharibacteria bacterium
CTCGCTGTAGCGAAGATCGAACCTGTGCTCGAGCCGGTCATTGGGAGCGGCGACGATCAGGCCGACGAGCGGGTTGGGACCCTCGCCGATTTCGTAGCCCTTGACGACACCCGTCAGCCAGTTGTCGAAACCAGCGAAGAAGTTGCAAACGTTCAGACCGTGGGGATCTTCAAATCCCCAATTGATCTGGCCCGGGCGGCGCGTGAGCACCATGCCCGGACCCTGTTCGCCAAGCGGCGTGTAGTCGCGGCGGATGCGGACGATCTTGTTGTTCAGGCCTTTGAGTCCGCGGACCATCTTCTTACGAGTATCGTGCAGGTCGTACGACCGCTGCTGGAACTGGATCACCCGATCCAGAAGAATGTTCTTGCTGGCCGTTTCCATCCTCTGCCTTTCCGTAGGGGTTGCAGACTAAGTAATTATAAAATAAAATGCTTGACTTGTTAAGTAATTATTGGCTCGGTGGTGGGCAGCCGGTTTTCAGGGCTGTTTTTCATCATAGTTTCAATAAGCCGGCTTGCTGTAAAGTTGCCAAAGCTCTCTCTAGCGTTGGCTGTACTTCTTTGATTCGGCGTCTAATGTCGGTGGTGACAGCATCTGAATGAGCAATGGCCCTGTCGGCCATCTCTAGGAGGACTTCTGTATGGATACTCTGTAGGTCAATTTCCGTGATAAGGCTTTGGGGTTCTAAATCATGGCTCATCTTGGTTTTATTTTACGCTAGATATGAAGACGCGCCAGGTGGATTCCCCTGGCGCGGAGGGCGGAGCCGGACTGCTCCGCCCTATTAAGAAGGTTGGCTCTCATGAGTCCGTCTTCTTCTTGGGGAAAAACTCATCCCAAGTCTGCTTGACGGCGGCCAGCGCAGCGATGATCGGCCTATGAAACGCGATCACCAGAAACGCAATGAAGACAGCAGCCAAGACGATTGCCGCGGCCGTGTTCGTAGCCTTCTCCACAGCATCAGCCAACATATTTCCCCACCTCCTTGTAATTTCCACGATCACGGGGTGCGATCGCAAGTTTTTGTATTATACAATAAAATGCTTGACTTGTTAAGTAATTATTGACTTGGTGGTGGGCAGCCGGTTTTCAAGGCTGCGGTCGAGTGTCAGGATTTAGGCCAAATGCGACTAGCGAATCTATGTCGTCATCAGAGAGCTCGCTTAGGATATCATCGCCAGGCTTTAATTCATCAAGATCATCCAGCACGACGTGTAATTCCATGCCTGGTGTTACAACAAAATTTTTATCATCTCCACTGCCGCGATACGGAACCCAAAACCTAATAGCAGCGAATCGCAAAGCCTGGACAAAGTCCCCAAGCTTTACGCTTCCTTCTCTTTGCTGACGCTCTTCCGGTGGGGGTAGGTCAGTTAAATAAACTGGCATTTCAATAACGGGCGCGGCGCTAATGATATCCATCGTGGAAAGCTTATCTTCTTTGATGGATTGTCGATAATGGTCATTTACTCGCCGCACTTGGCCGGCGATAGCCGCTAGCGCCAATGGCGCTTCTTCATTTGGCCACCCACCAATTTCGCTGACCGGGATTGAATAAGTATCTTTTAGCACTCTGGCTAAACCAGCCTCCGCGTGGGCGCGCACCAGGTCTCTGTCATATCGATTGGCGTTAACCAAGTCAACGCCATAACCGGCAGCGGCAACTTCGTCGTAAGCGGAAGCTATGTCAAACCTACTACCTTGAGCTCTTGCCAAATTCATGTGTAAATTTATACCTCTTTTATCAATCAAGGGCAAACTATTCAGGCACGAGTGGCGGGCAGCCGGTTTTCAAGGCTGTTTTTCATCTCTTTTTTAGACCCCTGATTCTAATAAAGCTTTATATTGATTTGCGGCTTCAGCAAGTCCAAGTTCCCCAAGATCATGGTAACTCTTCTCGGCAAATTTCAATACCCTATCTTTAAATTCCTGATCTACGGTGGGACTTTCAATGACCTTTTGTATACGACTTACTGTTTCAGCAGCAGCCGCTACCGAGTCATAGGTATGGCTCTCAGGATAGTACTCTTCCGGACCGTAATCGGTCATTTTCTGTCCCTCAATACTTTGAATCTTCCGAGCTTTAGCTCTCGTGAGCCCCTTGTGACCGTTGACACACCTACCCCCAGATCAGCGGCAATAGAATGCTGAGACTCACCCGCTAAAAGCCGTTCAATAATTTCAACTCGTCTCAACAACACCGCCCGTTCGTTGGGTGTAGTCAGACCTAATATAAAATCTTCTAGTAGTTCTTTATTTTTAGAAGCCGAATGGATTAATTCCGTCAGATTATTATCTCTACTCATACTGCTATACTAGTACACTAGTATATACGAGTCAAATGGTTTGCGGGGTTTGGTGGCAGGCAGCCGGTTTTCAAGGCTGTTTTTCATGGTTTTATTTTACTCTGGTTTTAGCTAGAGGGGCGAGACAATATTTACGGCTTGTTCCGCTAGGCTTTCGGCCTTTAGGGCTAGGGCGGACGCATTATTTACGTCATTAATGTCAGAAGTTATATATACTTCGTTCTCGGGTGATAATGGACTTAAACTTACCTGACCGTCCGCCTTCCACGTCCCGTGCTCTTTGGTAATAAAAACATACTCTGTTGGGCCGTGGCCACGAACATCTTGAGGGTACTCTTTGCTAACTGTTACCGAAACTCCATCGGTAGTTGTGGGGTCTAGTTTACCCTTTTTATTACGATGCATTCCTACCTGAAGCTCTACAGATTCAGCAAGCGCTCCATGGACATATTTTGTGCCATTTATGGTAAGTGTTGGCTCGCCAAAATCACCGTCTTCTTTAATATCCACCTTGCCCTTACCTTCCTTGGCGATAGCCAAAACTAGAGCACCAATTTCGCTAGCTTTAGGTTGAAGAGCCGATTTTAATTCTATTTTTGCATTTGAATCGGCTTTACTTTCTGGATTTTTGCTTAGGCCGATCGCAGCGGCACCTGCAGCCAGAAGTAATATTCCCGCTAGCGCAGGCCTTTTAATTTTGTCTGGTAATTCTGGCTTGCTCATAAATATATTTTACGCCATTTTTGGCTAGAAGGAGGTACTTATAGCCGCGACCCGTTT
>CAZWRI010000165.1:0-3822 GCA_964636115.1 uncultured Candidatus Saccharibacteria bacterium
AAAACGATCAAAAGTATCTGGGTGATGAAGCCCACCTTGACGCCGATTTTGGTGGCTTCGGCAATGACCGGTTGGGAAATCACCAACGCCATGGCGGCCGGGACCAAAGTGACGATGGGCGCCAGGACCGAGCGGAATACCAAGAGCAGCAGCAGTAATATTAAAATAACCGTGTATTTTTCGGTGTTAGTTTGACCTTGGCTGTTAGCGTTTTCCTGGTCGACTTCGGACGCTAGTTCGCCGGCTAAGTTAGCGTGCAGGCCGCCGGGCAGGACGACGCGGTGGACGGCGGCCCGGATGTTCTTAATAATGTCGGTGGCCTGTTGGCCAAAGCCGGCGCCGGTAATGCCGACTATGTATTGCCGGGCCTGGCCGTCGGCGCTGACGCCTAGGTCCCGGACCTCAGTGACCTCTTTGACCTGGCGTACGTTGCTGATAATCCGGGCGGCAGTAGCGGAGTCGGAGCTGGTCAAATCGCTCTGGTCGCGATAGACGACCAAGTCGGTGCTGGTGGCGGTGTCCTTGCGCTCAAAAGCCTTTTCTAAATTTGAGGCCTTATTACTTTCGACTTTGGCCGGCAGGAAATCGGAGACGTCGTTTTTTTCGACGTCGTTGATCTTGGGGAAATAATTGGTAGTCAATGGAATGACGGCAATCCAAAAGATAATGACCAACCAGCGATATTTAACTGAAAAACGGCCGATTGATTCAAAGATTTTAAACCCGGGCTTTTTGCTTGAGCTTTTTTCCGCCATCGTTCCCATTGTGCCGGAAACTCCAGCCCCAATCAATATTAAGCGTTAATTACAAAGCCGTTTAAAAGGGCTATAATTAGTAGTTCGTACCTGCCGCGCGCAATTCAAACAAGGTATAATGACGACATGGCGAATTCAAAGGAGCCGGGTGGGTCTGGCTCCTTTTCTGATAAAGACGAGATTTGGGAAACAATAGCCCTGTGGGGCGATGCCGGCGGGCTGGATCTGGCTCCTAAAGAGCCCGAACCGGCGGAGCTGTCGCTGATCGAGCGGTTAATAGAGGATCGGCCCAAAGTTGATCCGGCGGCTGCCATGGCCGATATTGCCCGGAATCTGGCGTTTGAGGAACACTTTCCCGGCCTGGTGATAACGGACGACCCTATTAAGTTGATCCGGCGGCTGCCCGACGGGCGTCTGGAAAAGTATTTGGAAAAACACTTTACCGAACGGCGTAAAGGCAAACAGGAATCAGCTTCTTACGGCGTGGGGAGGTTGGCCGAACGGAAAGTCTCGGCGTTTTTGATGAACTGGGAGTTTATGCGTGGATCTTTGGGAGTGGTGGCCGGCGAGAAGTTTCAGCGGGCGGCGGACATCGCAGTTAAAGAGGAGCTGCCGTTAATCGGTTTCTTTGCGTCCGGTGGCGCCAGGCAGCAGGAAAACAAAGCCGGCCTGGTCCAGATGGAGCGCATGGTGGAAGCCATCCGCAAATTCAGAGACTCCACCGATTTACCTTACATCTCGGTTTTGGTAGGCGAAGTGTGGGGCGGGATATCGGCCAGCGCCGTGCCTCTGGGCGACGTCACGGTGGCGCTGGCCGGCAGCAACTACGGTTTTTCCGGCCCGCGGGTCATTGAGACCTACCAACAGGGCGTGCCCGTGACCCCGGGGGCGCAAACGGTAGAAAATAATTTGCTGCATCGCAATATCGACCTGATTGTCCAGGATACCGATGAGCTTACGGAGTATTTGAAAGACTTCTTATCCGTATCAAAACGCCCCAAAAAGCCCCAGCTAACCGAGGAAAACATACCGGAACTCCGTTTGATCGGCCGGCCGGGTCAGAAACGGTTGTTGACGATCGGAAGGGCCGGGATAGCCGCGGCACTTTACGAGCGACAGGAAGCGGCCCAGGAGTTTGAAGTTCCGGACCAGGCGCCCTCCGACCCGGAATCGCCGGAAGACGAGCGGCTAATGGCTACCTACGGAAGTTTTATCCGTTCTCCGTCCAGGATAGACAGTGAATTTGTCATGCAACACGTCTTTGGGGACGTGGTGCCGCTCTATAACCATTACGTCGATAGTGAAAAAAAGATCTATCCACCGATTATCGCGGCGATCGGCAGGATCGGACTCCAGCCGTTCCTGGTCATTGGTCACCAGCCTTCATATAACTTTGCCGGTGGCTGGGTCAGGCGTATCCCGGCCACGCCGGCGCCCAAGGACTTTGAATATGATCGGCGGATGTTGACCCTGGGCAATAGGTTGCGCTTGCCGCTGGTCCGCTTGGTGGACACGCTGGGGGCCGAGCCTACCACCGCAGCCGAGGAGCACGGCCAATCGCGCAGCATCGCCATGACTCTATATCAAAACAACGCCTACGAACAACCTACCTATTCAGTGGTCTTGAACGCTTTGGGCAGCGGTGGAGGATTGGCAGCCGCCCCCCGCGGTGAATACCGGGCGATGCTGGAAAGTGCCATGGCCTACGTGGCCGAACCTTCTTCGGCCAGCGCCATACTCTACAAAATCGCTCAGCCCGACAGGGAAATCACCCAATTCACCCTGGCCAACATGAGCGCCACCGCCCAGGACCAGCTGAGGAACAAGTTGATCGACGAGGTGATTCCCGAAGGCAACACGCCATACGAGACGATCAAGCATATCCACCAGGCGTTGGCGACGGCCTACGCCCGAACCGCCGAGAAGCATTTTAGGCGTCGCCGCCGCAGCGCCCGCGTGCGTAACATGCGGGCATTTAAAATACGGTAACTTGAGGCATCTTGTGACCGCTGGACATTAGCTTTATACTGCTTATGTATGAAAGCCGCGAAAACATGGCTGGTCGGATTGAGTGGGCTGATAACGGTGACGTTGACTTTAGTTCCCGCTGGTCGGGCGTGGGCGGCACTACCTTATATTAAGACTTACGGCGCGGACGTTTCGGTGGGTGGATGGTTCGACAGTTCCACCGCCGGTTGCGTGGGCAGCGGTTATTACCAGGATCCGGCTTACGGCGCTACTAAAAGCAGCTTTACCGGCGGCATCCTGACCTGGGCTAAGCATAGCGGTAATAATGCCGCCGGCGGCTCGTCCAGCCAGTACGGGTCCTTTGCGCTAGGCAGCATCGACAATGGCGGCGATGGTACCAGCGGCAGCCAAGATGGTTTTTACAGTGACGGCGCCAATGCCGGCAAGGTGGACCAGCTTAGCTTCTCGGACATCAGTAGTCTGCCCAGTACCATGGCCAACGCTTGGGGGGGTGGATTTGACTACGATTCCAGCTCCGGTGGCTACACGCCTTTGCAGAGCCAATGTATATTTGATTACTTTGATACTTTCCGCCAAGGCGCCAACACCACGGCTATTATCGGTAACAGCCTGGGTGACGCCGATAGCCTGAGGAGCAATAACTATTACGCTGAGAGCGGGGCAGGGACTTTTACCCTGGGCTCAAGCACCATCAGCGCCAATAAGAACATAGGGCTGATAATTAAAGGCAATGTCTATATCAGCGGCAATATCACTTACGCTAGCCACGACGCCAGCAACGTGCCCAAGTTCGCCTTAGTAGTCCTGGGTAACATTTACATAGACCCCAGCGTTACCCGCCTGGACGGTTGGTACATAGCCCAGCCGGACATGACCAACGCCGCGAATGTGGCGGCCACGGGGAATATCTGGACTTGCGCCAGCGCCAACCAGGGGACTAACATCGACTACACCGTGCTGCTCAGCGGCCCGTGCCACGACAATAAATTGACTATTAACGGGGCGGTGACCGCCAAGCAGCTATTCTTACTGCGTACCCGCGGTGATTTAGCCTCGGCGGACACCGGCGAAGACAGTT
>CAZWRI010000166.1:0-3078 GCA_964636115.1 uncultured Candidatus Saccharibacteria bacterium
GTGGCAATCCACGTACTGACAAAGCCCGTGGCGCTCCACATCGGCACGACCACGGCCAGAACCCAATGCGGATAGCGCGCCACGTGGGCGCACATTTCCTCGTGGGTGCCGGCGAATCCTTCCGGCAGGGGATGCACCAGCGCGCTAAAGAGCTCGACGGCCGCGACCAGCGCGAACGCCAGAATCAGTCCGGCGAATGTCGCCAAAACGGCGCGGAGGACCATGGCCATGTGATTGCCCCGTAAAGAGACCCGAAGAAATCTACCCCGCCTGCGGGCGCTCGATTCGAACCCGGTTTGGCACTGGCTTAACAACCAGTAGTTCCTCGTAAAATAGCTTGAACTGCTCAAGCGCGGTAGCTTTTTTGCTACTCAAAATCTACCTCACGATTAACCCGACCAGCCTAGCACGGGTACTTATTGGTGTCAATCGGTTATGTCACGCCTATCTGTTACAATGGGGCCTATGCCAAAAGGCCATTTTAAGGAGTTAGAGCGCCAAAAATCCGGCGCCCGCCGTGGAATTCTCAACACCAGGGCGGGCGCCGCGCGCACGCCCTTTTTCATGCCGGTAGCTACCCGGGGTGCCGTCAAAGGCCTATCCCCGGAACAGGTAGCCGCCACCGGTGCCCAGGTGTTATTGGCCAACACCTATCACTTACACCTCCAACCGGGAGAGAAACAGATCAAAAAGCTAGGCGGCCTACACCGGTTCACGGGTTGGCGGGGCCCCATGCTGACGGATTCGGGCGGTTTCCAGGTCTTCAGCCTGGCCAGCATCCGCAAGATTACCGAGGAAGGGGTCAGGTTTAAAGATCCCAAATCCGGCCGCGAAGTCTTTATCACCCCTGAAAAATCGATCCAGATTCAACTGGACTTGGGTGCCGACATCATCATGGCCTTTGACGATCTGACCGGACTGGACCCCACTAAAGACAAGGTCAGGGAAGCCGAAGCCGTGGAACGCACCCACCGCTGGTTGCTCCGTTGTATCAACGAGTTCGACCGGCTGACAAAAAACCTGCCATCAGACCAACGGCCTCTGTTATTCGGTATTGCCCAGGGCGGCCTTAATAGGGCACTGCGTCGCCGTTCGGTGGAATTCGTCCAGTCGCAGGCGGTGGACGGCCTGGCAATCGGCGGCTTGTCCGTAGGCGAGACCAAAAGGCAGATGCATTCCATGTTGGAATTCCTGTCACCCCTGTTAGACCCGGCCAAAGTCCACTATTTGATGGGCGTGGGCGAACCGTCCAACCTCCGTTACGCAATCCAACGGGGCATCGACATGTTCGATTGCGTCCTGCCAACCCGCAACGCCCGCCACGGTTCGGTCTGGATCGCCGGCGATAAGAAGTTAAACCTTAATAACGCTACTTATATAACGGATAATAAACCGATTGATCCCAAATGCGACTGCGCCACCTGTCGCGCCGGCTACAGCCGGGCCTTCCTGCGCCAGATGTTCAAGACTAATAATCCCTTAGGCGGCAGTCTGGCCTCCGTCCATAACCTTAGACACCTGGAGCGGATCTGCCAAACCTACCGTTAAGACGCCCGACGGCGTTTCCAGCGTTCTTCCTCTAAGTTTATAAGGTTATCCGGTGGAACGGTATCCTGGCTGGCGGTCTGAGAAGAGTTGGTTGGGGCCGGTTTTTCAATGTCCCAGGGCTTGCTTGGCCGGCGGAAAGCGGTAAACAACAGCCTTCCGATACCTCTTTCCAGAGGTGACTTCTTCTGTGGTGACAGAGGAGTTTCTTCGTTAGTCATAAGTTCTGCCTTAATTATACCTTGATGGTGGGCGATACAGGATTCGAACCTGTCACCTCTTCAACGTCAATGAAGCGCTCTAGCCAAATGAGCTAATCGCCCGTAAAGAACAGGGGACATTATACTATCTCAGATATGGTGTCGTCTAACCAATCATATATGATATAAAATCGACCAAGTAGTTGTTGTCAATAAAGTAACAAAAAAGTACTAGCCAAATACGGCTAGCATAGATATACTCATGGTTGAGGTTAAGTTTTGCCGAGTTGTTAACGGCAATCAAAGGCTCGGACGACATTGCGAGGTCGCCCGAGCCTTTTGCTTTATTGAGCCTCTAGGCCCAAGGTGTTATGATGAAACCCAGAAATATGGCTGAGGAAAAGCAGAAACCCGACCACCGTCGTTTAGGGCAGGAGTTAGACCTGTTCGTCTTTTCTGATCTGGTTGGCTCCGGTTTGCCCCTGTGGACACCCCGGGGTACGGTGGTGCGCAAGGAGCTGGACAGATTCGTACAGGAGATGCGCGACGAATTCGGTTTTAAAGAGGTAACGATTCCCCATATCACCAAAAGCGACCTCTATAAAGCTAGCGGCCATTGGACTAAGTTCAAGGACGACCTGTTCCACGTCAAGAGCCGGGAAGGGCACGAATTCGTTATGAAGCCCATGAACTGCCCCCACCACGCCCAGATTTATGCCAGCCGTCCCAGGAGTTATAGGGAGCTGCCGATCCGTTACCGTGAAACCACCATGAATTACCGCGACGAGCAGACCGGCGAGCTCAACGGTATCCTGCGGGCCCGCTCCTTTACCCAGGACGATGCCCACGTGTTCTGCCGGGAAGACCAGATCGTCCCAGAAGTTCTCAGTTTTTGGGAGGTTATAGAGAAGTTTTACGGTAATTTGGACTTTGAGCTGTCGCTCCGATTCTCTAAGCGCGATCCGTCCACCCCCGAGGCCTACGCGGGGAAGCCCGAGCAGTGGGAACGCGCCGAGGCCGAACTGCGGAAAGCCATGGACCAAAAAGGGGTCAAAAACGAGCAGGAAGGGGTAGGCGACGCTGCCTTTTACGGGCCAAAGCTGGATTTTGTGGCGCTGGACTCCTTGGGGCGGGACTGGCAAGTAGCTACTATCCAGATTGATTTTGCCCAGCCGGAAGGGCTCAAGCTGGCCTACGTGGACGAGGCGGGCAAAGAGGAGCGACCGGTGATGATCCACTGCGCCGTTATGGGTTCCATCGAGCGGTTCTTGGGGGTTTACCTGGAACATACTGACGGTAAGTTCCCGTTATGGCTGGCGCCGGAGCAGCTGCG
>CAZWRI010000167.1:0-3068 GCA_964636115.1 uncultured Candidatus Saccharibacteria bacterium
GCTGTGGCGGGGTGTCGGGCTTTAGATGCATACCTCGCGTGTTGGGGGGGGAGGTGGCTTTGTTGCCCCCCCCCCCCCGCGCCAGGCGCGCTCTCGACATTCCATCGAGCGTCCCTGGCGCTTTTCAATTTTAACTATTTATTCTATAATATGCAGATTATGCCCCGTCCCTACGAGCAACTTGCTCCGGCCAGCCAAGCCACGGTCCATAGGGCCCATAAGGCCGCCAGCTGGCTGGTTAAGCCTATCGTCAGCCTTACCCCGTGCCGGATAACCGCCAGCGGTACGGAGAATATCCCCGCTAGCAAGAGTTTCATAGCGGCCTTTTCGCACCACAACTCCCAAGATTTTATCGGTCTTAGCTACAACCTGATTGAGCACGGCCGCGGACCCGTGCGCTATACCGGCAAGGAAACCCTTTACGATCAGCCGCTGCAAGCTCGATTGATAAACCTCTATGGTTCGATCCCTGCCGGCCGCGATAACCAGGAACTAGACTTCAATCTACTCAGAACCATGGTGGATACTCTCCAGGAAAAGAGCGATTACGACAATATCTTAGGCGTGGCCGCCGAAGGCGGCCGGATCGTCGGAGACCGGCTGGGCCGGCTCAACAAAGTGGTGGGCTATTTGGCCGTGATGGCCAATGTCCCAATCGTGCCGGTAGGCATAGCCGGCCAGAACTGGAATTTAGGCGGCAAACCCAGATGGTTCATCCCCCGCTCTCTGCACGTCAATTACGGTCCGGCCATAGTCCCTGACAGTCTAGAAATAGAACTTGCTAGAGTAGAGTCGCTAAAAGACCTGCCCCGCGCGGCCATAAAGGGGGCACACCAAGTTAATAAGGAGCTTGCCAGCGGCCTTGAGGCCGCTTTTAGCGACGCCTATAGCCAATACGCGGCGATCCACGGCCAGCGGGCTGCCGGCCGTCTGGACCGGTCCTAGGCCTTCTTAGCGGTTTCAGCGACCTGGGCAGCCGGCTGGTCTTCTTCGATCACTTCCGTGTCTTCTATCTTGTCGACTAGGGCCAACGAAACGACTTTGTCGCCTTCGTTAAGGCGCATGATACGCACGCCCTGGGTAGCCCGGCCTAGGCTGGGGATGTCCTTTAGACCTAAGCGGATAGTCTGCCCTTGGGCGGAGATGATAATGACTTCTTGGTCGTCACCGGACAAACGGTTCACGCCCACTAACGGCCCGGTCTTTTTGTTCACGACCGCCGAGCGGATGCCAACGCCGCCCCGTTTATGAGCCGTAAACTGGCTGACTTTGGTGCGTTTGCCGTAACCGAACTCGCTGATCACGAAGATGTAAGCGTCCTCTTCTACGATGTCCATGCCGATGACCTGGTCGCCGGCGCGCAGACGGATACCGCGTACGCCGCGGCTGACACGGCCCATCGGTCGGGCGTCACGCTCGTGGAAACGGATGGCCTGCCCCTGGCTGGTTGATATAACGACCTCATTGTCGCCATTGGTCATGCGGATCCACTTGAGCTCGTCGCCGTCGTCCAGATTGATGGCGATCAGCCCGGACTGGCGCACGTTCTGATATTGGGCAAAGGGGGTCTTTTTGACTACCCCGTGAACCGTGCCCATCAATAGATTGCCACCTTCGGAGCCTTTGCTGACGTTGATCACGGAAGTCACGTATTCTTCCGGGCCCAGCTGTAGCAGGTTCACCAGCGCCACGCCCTTGGCGTTGAGGCCTACGGCCGGCACTTCGTAAGTCTTGATCCGGAACACCCTACCCTTGTTTGTAAAGAACAGCAGGAAATCATGTGTTGAGGCATTAACAACATGTTCAATGACGTCTTCTTCGCGGGTGGCCATGCCGCGGCGGCCTTTGCCGCCGCGGCCCTGCCTCTTATAGTCGGCTATTCCGCTGCGCTTAATGTAACCAGCCGATGTAAGTGTTACTACAACTTGTTCATCCGGAACCAGATCCTCTTCACTCATTTTACCCAGTTCACCGGCGATAATTTTTGTCCGCCGCTCGTCGCCGAACTGCTTCTTCATCTCTAACAGCTCGTCCTTGATGATCTTTAAGATCTTTTTTTCATCCGCCAGGATGCTTTCCAGTTTGGCGATCAAGGACACCAGTTCGGCCAGTTCGTCCTCGATTTTTTTGCGCTCCAAGCCGGCCAGGGTGCGCAGCTGCATGGCCAGGATGGCCCGCGCCTGGATCTGGGTAAGATTGAACTTTTTGATCAAATTGGCTTCGGCTTCTTCGGTCGTCTGGCTGGCCCGGATGGTGGCTATAACCTCGTCGATGTGGTCCAGGGCCGTCTTCAAACCTTCCAGGATGTGGGCCCGTTCCTGGGCCTTCTTGAGCTCGAATTCCGTCCGGCGGCGGACTACGCTCTGGCGATGCTTGATGTGCTCCTTAAGGATGTCTTGCAAGCCTAGGACCCGTGGCTGGATGCCATCTACCAGAGCCAGCATGTTGTAGTGGAAGGTGCTTTGCAATGGGGTCAGCTTGTACAGCTGGTTGAGCAACTTCTTGGGATAAGCTTCTTTCTTGAGGTCCACTACCACCCGGACGCTGCCGCGGGAACTTTCGTCGCGCAGGTCGGCAATGCCGCTAATCTTCTTGTCGCGGACCAGGTCGGCGATTTTCTCTACCAATCCGGCCTTGTTCACGGCGTAAGGTATTTCGGTGATGACAATCTTGTGGCGGCCACCTTTACCCTCTTCGATTTCGGCCACCCCGCGCATCACCACGCCGCCGCGGCCAGTGGCAAAGGCCGACCTGATCGATTCCTTGCCGTAAACCACCGCCCCGGTGGGAAAGTCCGGACCCTTGATGTGCTGCATCAGGTCGTCAAGCGTAGCGTCGGGATTATCAATCTGGGCGATGGTGGCATCGGCCAGCTCGGCCAGGTTATGAGGGGCGATGTTAGTAGCCATGCCCACGGCAATACCCATCTGGCCGTTAAGCAACAGGTTGGGCAATTTGGCCGGTAGCACTTCCGGCTCCTGCTGGCTGCCGTCAAAGTTGTCACGGAAAGGCACCGTGTCTTTGTCGATGTCTTCCAGCATGGCCTCGCTGGCTCGGGTCATCCGGGC